>NZ_JBSGBN010000113.1:0-31268 GCF_053601275.1 Streptomyces sp. NPDC004752
GGGTTTCTCGCGGTTGGTCCCGCCCCTCCGGAGCGCGACGCGGAACCCCGGCTCGCGGCGGGCCCGGGCGACGACCCGGGGGTCCGCCCCCCCCGGGCGGCCGGCGCCGTACGCCGGGGGGTGACGGGTGAACTCGTCCAGGAGGCGGCGGGTGAGGGCGGGGGCGATGATCGCGTCGCCCGCCGCCACCGCCCGGATCCCGGCGAGGAGTTCCTCGGGCCGTGCGTCCTTGAGCAGGAAGCCGCTGGCGCCCGCGCGCAGGGCGGCGTGCACATATTCGTCGAGGTCGAACGTGGTCAGCACCAGGACCCGTGAGCGGTCGCCGGCGGCGACGATGCGGCGGGTGGCCTCGATGCCGTCCATGCCGGGCATGCGTACGTCCATGAGGACGACGTCGGGCCGCAGTTCCGCGGTCATGCGGACGGCCTCCGCGCCCTGGGCCGCCTCGCCGAGCACCTCCGTCTCGGGGATGGAGTCGAGGAGCATCCGGAAGCCGAAGCGCTGGAGTGGTTGGTCGTCCACGATGAGTACGGTGGTCATCGGGCGCCGCCCGGGGGGGTCGGGGCGACGGTGGTCTGTGGTGGTCGGGTGGGGTTCGTCGTCGGACTTGTGCCGGTGTGTGCGATGCGTGCCGTGGTCATCGGGTGCCGCCCCTGGAGGTGAGGTCGAGGGTGGCCTCCACCAGCCAGCCGCCGTCGGGCGTCGGTCCCGCGCTGACGTTCCCGTCGTAGAGTGCGGCCCGTTCGCGCATGCCCACCAGACCGTGTCCTTCCTCGTTCGGCGATCCGGGCCGGACGGCCGGGCCGCTGTCCTCGACCCGGATGCGCAGCCGGTCGTCGTCGACGACGACCGCCAGCCTCACCCGGGTCTCGGCGCCGGCGTGTTTGAGGGTGTTCGTGAGGGCTTCCTGGACGATGCGGTAGACCGTCAGCTGGACCCCGCCGTCCAGCGCCTCCACGTCGCCCGCGGTGCGATAGACGACGTCGAGACCGGCGCCGCGCACCCCCGCGCACAGCGCGTCGATGTCCCCGATGCCGGGCTGCGGGCTGAGTTCCGGCCGGTGCGCGGAACCGTCCGCCTCCCGCAGTACGCCGAGTACGCGCCGTAGCTCCCCGAGAGCCTGCCGACCGGTGTCGCCGATGAGCCGCAGCGCCTCCGTGCCGCGCTGCGGCTCCCGGGCCCCGGCGTAGGCGCCCGCGTCGGCGAGGGTGATGATGACGGACAGGTTGTGGCCGACGATGTCGTGCATCTCCCGGGCCACCCGGGTCCGCTCGGTCGCCACCGCGAGCCGACCGCGCTGGTCGCGTTCGATCTCCAGCCGGGCCGCCCGCTCACGCAGCCCGGCCAGCTGGGCCCGGCGGATCCGTACCATCAGGCCGAGCGCCACGGCGGCGGTCGCCGTGCTCAGCAGCAGGAACAGCACGTCCCAGACGGACACCGCGGCCGCCGCCCGCACCGCGACCAGCGCCATCGCCGCCGCCATCACCCCGCAGGCCCACGGCAGTTGCCGCGGACGCCCGTGCAGGGCCAGGCTGTACAGCGCGATGAACAGGGCGACGTCGGCGCGCAGCGCGACGTTCAGTGACCACTGGAGCGCGAACACCGCCGTGATCATGCCGAAGGCCGCCGCGGGCCTGCGCCGCCGCCACAGCAGCGGCAGCACAAGACCGGCCTGCAGCGCCAGCACACCCGCCACGGGCGGATGGGCGAACACCAGCCGGAACCGGTGCGGCCCGTCCCCGTCCCCAAAGCTCCCGCGCAGCAGGTCCGGCAGGCAGAACATCAGGAAGACGACGACCACCACCGCGGTGTCCAGCACCCAGGGCCGCGCGCGATCGGCCCGGCGCAGCCGCTGGCCGACCCGGCTGAAGAAGGCGACCAGCGAGCCCGTACCGAGGACGTCGTCGGTGGTGGTCACAGGTGTCACCTGCCCATGGTGCAGGCTCACACGTCGCTGCGCCGCAGCCGGTACGCCGCCCCCGCCAGCGCGAGCACCGTCCAGCCGAGGAAGACCAGCAGTCCGGCACCGGGGGAGAGGGCGGTGGAGTCGTGCGTCAGGGCGAACATCGACTGCCCCGCGGTGCCGGGCAGATAGGGGCTGACATTGTCCTGCCAGGAACTGGGCAGCAGGGACACCAGCCCGGGTACGAGCATCAGCGCGGCGACCAGCACCGAGATGCCGCCGGCCACCGACCGCAGCAGCGCGCCCAGCGCGGCGCCGATCACACCGACCAGGCCGAGGTAGAGCCCGGCGCCCAGCAGACTGCGGACGACACCGGCGTGCGACAGGCCCATGGCCGCGGGCGTGCCGGAGACGATGCCGCCGCCGATCAGGAAGGTGACGAACGCCCCGACCGTCCCGACCACCAGCGCGACCAGCCCGAACACGGCCGCCTTCGACCACAGCACGGGCAGCCGGCGCGGCACCGCCGCCATCGTCGAGCGGATCATGCCGGTCGAGTACTCCCCGGCCGTGACCAGCACACCGAGCACACCGAGGGCGAGCTGGGCGAAGTTCGTACCGAAGAGGGACAGGCTCACCGCGGTCGAGCGGGCGAAGTCCCCGTCGAGGTGGCCGGAGTCGTATCCGGAGCGGTAGCGCGACGCGGCGATCAGCCCGAAGGCCACCAGGAACACCAGACCCAGGGCCAGCGTGATCCACGTCGAGCGCAGCGACCACAGCTTGGCCCACTCCGAGCGCAGCACCCGCGGCCCGGTCACCCGGTAGGCGGGGCGGACGCCGAGGGTCCCGGGCGACTCGGCGGTCGCGGCGGGGGCGCTCATGCCGCCCTCCCCAGGGTCTCGGCGCCGGTGGTCGAGCCGTGGTACTCCACGGCATCCCGGGTCAGCTCCATGAACGCCTCCTCCAGCGACACCGTGCGCGCGCTCAGCTCGAACAGCGCGATCCCGTGCTCGGCGGCCCGCAGCCCGATCTCCCGGGCGGTCAGGCCGGTCACCTCAAGTTCCTCGGCGCCGATCCGGCCGGTGACCTCGACGCCCGGCCCGGCCAGCACCTCACGCAGCCGCGCCGGGTCCTGCGTCGCCACCCGCACCGTGTCCCCGCCCGCCTCGCGGACCAGGTCGCGCACGGTCGTGTCGGCCAGCAGCCGTCCCCGGCCCACGATGATCAGATGGTCCGCCACCAGCGCCATCTCGCTCATCAGATGCGAGGAGACGAACACCGTGCGGCCCTGTGCCGCGAGCGACGTCAGCAGGGTGCGGATCCACAGCACGCCCTCCGGGTCGAGCCCGTTGACCGGCTCGTCCAGCATCACCGTCTGCGGATCGCCCAGCAGCGCCGCCGCGATGCCGAGCCGCTGTCCCATGCCGAGCGAGAAGGCACCCGCCCGCTTCTTCGCCACGCCGCCGAGACCGGCGAGGTCGATGACCTCGTCCACCCGGCTGAGCGGGATCCCGTGCGTCAGCGCGAGCGCCTTCAGATGGTGGTACGCGGAACGGCCCGGGTGGATCGACTTCGCCTCCAGCAGCGCCCCGACCTCCTGGAGCGGCGCCCGGTGCCGGGCGTAGGGGCGGCCGTTCACCGTCACCGAGCCGCCGGTCGGGGTGTCCAACCCGACGATCATGCGCATCGTGGTCGACTTTCCCGCGCCGTTGGGTCCCAGGAAGCCGGTCACGGTGCCCGGTTTGACGACGAAATCCAGCCGGTCCACGGCCGTCTTCTCGCCGTACCGCTTGGTCAGCTGCTCTGCCTCTATCACGCGCACTCCCTCGCTCGGGCCCCGGGCGCCGGTCGCCGGTGCCCCAGGAACAACGCTAAGAACCAGCCACCCCCGAACCGGTCGTACCGCGGACGGAACCATGACCCGGACGTCGTACCGCGGTACTACGCCCACCCGGTCGGTAGGAGGGTCTGGCACCCGGTCGGTCGGCGGGTCTGCACCTGGTTGGTCGGAGGGTCTGCACCGGGTCGGTCGGCGGGTGTCCACCGCTTCACCGCGGCCCGCACCAGGTGGGGTGAGCGGCGTCGGTCGGCCGGTGTACGGGCACCTCGGCGGCCCTCGGGCGTCATATGTCGCGCCGCTGAGGGGGAGGGGCGTCCGGTGCCGGGTCGAGCGAGCGTGCGGTGACCCGGGCGAGGTACCGGGTGAACTCCTTCCGGAGGTCCGGGGTCAGGGTGCGCGGCGCGAGCGCGACCAGCGTGGGGATGACGACCCGGCCTGCCACGACCACGGCTAGGACCCCGACCACGACCACGGCTACGCCTCGAACAGCGCCTCCTGTGCGCCCGCCGCCTCCTCGGCCGTCCGCCGCACCCGGCAGTTCCGGGCGCCCACCACGGCCGCGGTGACCGCCGCGGTCACCCCGAGTGCCGCCGGGACCATCCAGCCGCGGTCGACGACATGGCCGAGGGCGTGGTCGAGGGAGAACCGGCCGGGGCCCGCGACGGCGAGGCCGGCCGCGGCCAGCCCCAGGGTCGCCGGGTGCTCGTAGCCGCCCTCCTGTGCGAAGAAGCCGTTGGGTACCTGGACCGCGGCGGCGGCAGCCATCCCACCGGCCGCCGCCGCGCCCGCGGCAGGCGTGGCGAGGCCGAGCGCCAACAGCGCGCCGCCGCCCGCCTCGGCGAGCCCCGCCGCCGTCGCGCTCGCCCGGCCGGGGGCATAGCCGACGGACTCCATGAACCGGCCGGTGCCCTCGATGCCGTACCCGCCGAACCAGCCGAACAGCTTCTGCGCGCCGTGCGCGGCCAGCACCCCGCCGATACCCAGCCGGAGCAGCAGCAGGCCCAGATCACGTCGGTCGTAACAGCTCACGGTGGCTCCCCACGCGGTTCGGATCGACGGCCGGAACAGGGCTTCCGCCCGGGTGTCCACCGTCGCATCCGGGACCGCCGGACAGCCCGTCCGGGCCGCCGTTCGGGTGGCGGGGCCCAGGTGGCGGGGCCCAGGTGGCGGGGCCCGGGGCGCGGTGTGAGGGTGGCTGGCATGACGATTCAGACATCGAAACTCAGCGACCCCGCGGTCCGGGCCTTCGTCACCGCCGTCAACGCCCATGACCGCCGGGCCTTCATGGACACCCTCACCCCGGACGCGACCATGGCCGACGACGGCTCCGACCGGGACCTCACCGAGTGGATCGACCGGGAGATCTTCACCACCAACGGTCACCTGGATGTCGACAACGAGTCCCAGGGCGGCCGCTCCCTGGTCGCCCGCTATCGCAACGACGCGTGGGGTGAGATGCGGACCAGGTGGGACTTCACCATCGAGGACGACGGCCGGATCTCCCGCTTCGAGACGGGGCAGGCGTGACGGGCGGCATGCGTGACGGGTGGCATGCGTGACGGGCAGGCGTGATGGGGGGCATACGTGACGGGTAGGCGTGATGACGCAGGCGTGACGGGGCATGCGCAAGAGGCATGCGTGATGGGGCACGCGTAATGAGTCGGCCGTGATGGCGCAGGCGTAATGAGGCCGGCGTGACGGACCCGACCCGACGTCGGATTTTCTTACGACAGGACATTCCTGGATCACTGCGGGCCCCCTGCCCGGGAAGCCCGGTCGGATGCGTGTACGGTTCCCGGGATGCGCGAATGTTCCCGGCTCACGCGCCGCGCCGCCCTCGGTCTGACGGCCGCAGTCCTTCCTCTGTCCGCCGCCGCCCCCGCGACCGCCGCCGCCACGACCGTGATCGGCGGTGAGCTGCTGGCCCGCCCGGGGGTGCAGGTCCGCGGGGCCCGTGGACTGCCCGCGAAGCTCACGGCCCGCTCGTGGCTGGTCGCCGACTGCGCGAGCGGGGAGGTGCTTGCCGCGTACGACGCGCACCGGAGGCTGGCGCCCGCGTCCACACTGAAGATGCTGTTCGCGGACACCGTGCTCCGGAAGTTCGACCGCACCGAGCGGCACCGGGTGACCGAGGCCGATCTGGCCGGGATCCCGGCGGGCTCCAGCCTCGTCGGCATCAAGCCCGGGATCACCTACACCGTCGAGCAGTTGTGGCAGGGCGTGTTCCTGCGCTCGGGCAACGACGCGGTGCACGTACTGGCCCATATGAACGGCGGGGTCGCCAGGACGGTCGCCGAGATGCAGGCCAGGGCGGAGGACCTCCAGGCCCTGGACACCCGGGTGGTCAGCCCCGACGGCTTCGACCACGCGGGGCAGCTGTCGTCGGCGTACGATCTGACGCTCTTCGCCCGGAACGGCCTGAAGGACGCCGACTTCCGCGGCTACTGCGCCACCAGGACCGCCGACTTCCCGGCGGGCGGCAAGAAGACGTTCCAGATCCAGAACACCGACCGGCTGCTGACGGGGGCGTGGGGCCTGGACCGGTACCAGGGCCTGGTCGGGGTGAAGAACGGCTACACCAGCAACGCCGGTAACACCTTCACCGGTGCCGCCACCCGGGACGGGCGCACCCTGCTGGTCACCGTGATGCACCCGGGCAACGGCGGCAACATCGTCTACGAGGAGACGGCCGCGCTGCTCGACTGGGGCTTCGGGAAAGGGAGTTCGGCGCCGGCGGTGGGGGCGCTGGTCGATCCGGTCGATGCGGGTGGCGCGAGCGTGAGCCCGGGGGTGACGGGGCGGTCGGCGCGGGGTGCCGCGGGTCCTTCGGCTGTGGCGCGCAAGGGGCCGTCTTCTTGGCGTCTGTTGGAGGGTGCGGCGGGTACGGTCGCGTTGTTCGGGGCCGGTGCCTGGGCGCTGAGCCGCCGCAGGTCGGCCGCGGCGACGGGGACGACGGAGGCGGCAGAGGTGACAGAGGCGGCCTCGAACGGTCGGCGCCGGGGCGGCCGGCACCGCGGCTGAGCGATCCCGGCGGCGCCACGGGAACGGAGCGGTGCCACGGGAACAGAAGGCGCACGGGAAAGAAACAGAGCGGCGGCGCCACGGGAACAGAGTGGCGCACAGGAAACAGAGCGGCAGCCGTTCCATCCCCGGTGCGTACCTCGCGGTCCCTCGCGAGATCCACCCCCACCCGGGCCCGGTGGAACGGCTGCCGCTTCCTCCCCCCTCGGTGCGGTCCGCGGAACTCCGGTGCTCCAAATGTGAAGCTCCTGTGGAGGAGAGTCGAGCATAAGCTCCCGACCGGCCCCCATGGGCCGGACGTTCGAATTCCGGTTGTGCAGGTTGGGAGTTGAGGGGGAAGCGGGGTCGCTCAGCCCCGTCCCACGTACGGCATCGCCGTCGCCAGTACCGTCGCGAACTGCACATTCGCCTCCAGGGGCAGCTCCGCCATGTGCCGTACGGTGCGGGCCACGTCGGCGACGTCCATCACCGGTTCCGCGGCCACCTCCCCGTTGGCCTGCAACGCCCCCGTCTCCATCCGGGTCGTCATGTCGGTGGCCGCGTTGCCGATGTCGATCTGGCCGACCGCGATGCCGTACGGCCGCCCGTCCAGTGAAAGGGATTTGGTCAGGCCGGTCAGCGCGTGCTTGGTCGCGGTGTACGCGACCGACTGCGGCCGGGGCGTGTGCGCCGAGATCGAGCCGTTGTTGATGATCCGGCCGCCCCGAGGCTCCTGCTGCTTCATCTGCCGGTACGCCGCCTGCGCGCACAGGAACGCCCCGTTGAGGTTGGTGTCCACCACGTGCCGCCAGGCTTCGTAGGGCAGGTCCTCCACCGGGATCCCGCCCGGCCCGAACGTGCCCGCGTTGTTGAACAGCAGGTCGACCCGGCCGAAGCGGTCCACGGTCGCCGCGAACAGCCCGGCCACGTCGTCCGGCCGTGACACGTCCGTGCGCACGGCGAGCGAGTCGCTTTCGGGGGCGAGCGCCGCCGTCCCGGCGAGCTGCTCGGCCCGCCGCCCGGCCAGCGCCACCGCCCAGCCCGCGCGCAACAGTTCCACGGCGACGGCCCGTCCGATACCGGACCCGGCGCCGGTCACCACCGCGATCTTCGATCTACTGTCGTTCATGGCACCGCAGCGTAGGCGCGGACTCCGTCATGCGGCATCCGGTGTCCGCCAAACGACCTGCTCAGACGGATGCCTGATGAGACCGATTCCTGGTCAGACCGATTCCTGGTGAGACGGATTCCTGGTCAGACGGATGTCCGGACGGGTACGGCCTCCCCCGGGTACCGCACCCCGACCCGCTCCCGGATCGCGTCCAGCGTGCGCATCACGGCGAGCGTGCCGGACAGCGGCACGAGCGGGGACTCCGGCTCACCGGCCCTGAGCGCGCGCATGACCTCCGCCGCCTCGTGCCGCAGGGTGTGCCCCGGACCGTCGGACGGGTCGAGGGCGAACTCCTCGGGGTCGCGGCCGTCACGGCGCAGCACGAACCGGTCCGGGTGGAAGAAGGTCCTCGGCACGTCGATCCGGCCGAGCGAGCCGGTCACCGACGCGGTGACGGACGTACCGCCGACGATCGAGCAGTGCACCGCGGCCAGCGCCCCGCCGTCCCAGGACAACAGCGCGCCCGTCTGGAGGTCGACGCCCTCCGCGGACAGCATCGAGCGGGCCTCGACCGCGGTCGGCTCGCCCAGCAGCAGCTGCGCGAACGACACCGGGTACACGCCGAGGTCGAGCAGCGCGCCGCCGCCCAGCGCCGGATCGCGCAGCCGGTGCGCGGGCGGGAAGGGGCCCGCGAGCCCGAAGTCGGCCTGCACGGTGCGGACTTCGCCGATCGCCCCGTCCTCGACCAGCGCCTTCAGCCGACGCACCAGCGGATTGCAGTACATCCACATGGCTTCCATCAGGAAGCGTCCGCGAGCGCGCGCCAGCGCGACCAGCTCCTCCGCCTCGCGCGCGGTCAGCGTGAACGCCTTCTCGCACAGCACGTTCCGTCCGGCCTCAAGGCACAGCCCGGCCGCCGCCCGGTGCGCCGAGTGCGGGGTGGCGACGTACACGACGTCGACGTCCTCGTCCCGGGCCAGCGACTCCCAGTCGCCGTACGCCCGCGGGATCCCGAACCGCTCGGCGAACGCCCGCGCCGAGTCCTCGGTCCGCGAGGCCACCGCCACGATGTCGGCGTCCGGCAGATCCACCAGCTCCGCCGCGAACGTGGCCGCGATCCCGCCCGTCGCCAGGATGCCCCACCGCACGCTCTGCTCCGTCATTCCGGCCCCGCCCCCGCTCATGCGTACCTCGGCACTGTGTACGAACTGAGAGCATAGGTGCCTGTTCCATCACACGGGTCGGCCGTACAGGCCGAAAGGGGAGGGGACCCATGCCCGAGCGCGCGGCGCCATCGACACCCGAGACGGCACGCCCGTCCGCGGGCGGCGAACCCAGCCGCCGCACGGCGCGCCGCCCAGCACGCCGCACCGGCCCACTCGTCACCCTCGTCCTCGGCGGCCTCACCGCCACACCCCCGCTCGCCCTGGACATGTACCTTCCGGCGCTGCCGGAGGTCACCCGCTCCCTGCACGCGCCCGCCGCGACCGTCCAACTCACCGTCACCGCCTGCCTGGCCGGCATGGCGCTCGGGCAACTGGTGGTCGGCCCGATGAGCGACCGCTGGGGCCGCCGCCGCCCGCTGCTGTCCGGCCTCGCCGTCTACGTCGTCGCCACCGTCCTGTGCGCGGCGGCGCCCACCGTCGAGACGCTGGCCGCGCTCCGGCTGGCGCAGGGCCTCGCGGGCGCGGCCGCGCTCGTGATCGCACGGGCCGTCGTCCGCGATCTGTACGACGGCGTCGCGATGGCCCGCTTCTTCTCCAACCTGATGCTGATCTCCGGTGTCGCACCGATCGTGGCCCCCCTGATCGGCGGTCAGATCCTGCGGGTGACGGACTGGCGGGGCGTGTTCGCCGTCCTCACCGTGATCGGGGCGGTGCTGTGGGTGGTGGTCCTGCTGCGGCTCCCCGAGACCCTGCCGCCCGCCGAACGGCACAAGGGCGGGGTCGGCGCGGCCCTGCGCGCGATGCGCGGGCTCCTCGCCGACCCGCCGTTCACCGGCTACCTGCTCACCGGCGGCTTCGTCTCCGCCGCCCTGTTCGCCTACATATCCGCCTCGCCGTTCGTCATCCAGGACCTCTACGGTGCCTCCCCGCAGACCTTCAGCCTGCTGTTCGGGCTCAACTCGGTCGGCCTGGTCGGCGTCGGGCAGATCAACGGCAAGCTGCTGGTCGGCCGGGTCCGCCTGGACCGGGTGCTGGCCGTCGGCCTCGCCGTCACCGTCCTCGCGGCGAGCGCCCTGCTGTTGATGTCTCTCGGCGCCTTCGGACGGGTCGGCCTCACGCCCGTCGCCGCCGCACTCTTCGTCCTGATGTCCGCGATGGGCCTCACCCTCCCCAACGCCCAGTCCCTCGCCCTGCTGCGCACCCGGCACACGGCCGGCTCCGCCTCCGCGCTGCTCGGCTCCTCCACCTTCCTCATCGGGGCGGTCGCCTCCCCGCTCGTCGGGGTCGCCGGGGAGCACACCGCCGTGCCGATGGCCGTCGTCCAACTGGCGGGCGCGTTGGTGGCCGTCGCCTGTTTCGTGGGACTGTGCCGTCCCTGGCAGGCACGCACGGACGCACCGAACGGAGCCACCCGCCGCTCGGGCAACACCGAGAACGCCGAGAGTACGGCGACGGGGTAGGGAGAACTGAGCGCACCGAGACTGCGCATCGACACACCGAAACGGTCCGGACTCGCCCCCGCCAAGATCACGCACCCCCCACCTGCCCGGCCCCCAGTCCCCCCGGTCCCTGTGTGGTCCCGCCCCAGTGGCAGCCAACTCAGGGGTGCGGGGAACTGCGCGCTCGGCCACAAGGCACCTGCACAGGCCTTCGCACCGCACTCCGACGGCGTGCGGCCTCCGGTGTTCTGGGGTGCCTGTGTGGTCTCGCGCCGGGGGCAGTCAACTCAGGGGTGCGGGGAACTGCGCGCTTGACCACGAGGCACCTGCACAGGCCTTCGCACCGCACTCCGACGGCGTGCGGCCTCCGGTGTTCTGGGGTGCCTGTGTGGTCTCGCGCCGGGGCAGCCAACTCAGGGGCGCGGGGAACTGCGCGCTCGACCACGAGGCACCTGTACAGGCCCTCGCACCGTACCTCGACGGCGCGCGGCCTCCGGTGTTCCCCCGGTCCCTGTGTCGCCACGCGCCAGTGGCAGCCAACCCAGGGGCGCGGGGAACTGCGCGCTTGACCACGAGGCACCTGTACAGGCCCTCGCACCGCACTCCGACGGCGCGCGGCCTCCGGTGTTCCCCCGGTCCCTGTGTCGCCACGCGCCAGTGGCAGCCAACCCAGGGGCGCGAGGAACTGCGCGCTCGACCGCACCGCACCGGGCACGGCACCGCACCGCACCGCACGGTTTCGAAGGGGCGTGCGGGGGCTCTTAGAATCGCCGGGTGAACGAGCCTGTACCTCCGGCCGAACGACTCCGCGCCGCGCTGGCCGGTCTGCTCGACGGGCTGCCGCCGTCGCAGGCCGCCTCGGCCGTGGAGCGGCTGATCGCCACCTACCGCGGGGCCACCCCGACCGACGCGCCGATCCTGCGGGACCGCGCCGACGTCGCCGCGTACGCCGCGTACCGGATGCCCGCGACCTTCGAGGCGGTGCGCTCCGCGCTGGCCGCGTTCGCGGCCGCCGTGCCCGGCTGGGCGCCGGCCGGCCATGCGGACATCGGCGGCGGGACCGGAGCCGCGACCTGGGCGGTCAGCGCCACCTGGGCGGGCACCCGGCCGGTGACCGTGCTGGACTGGGCCGAGCCCGCGCTCGCCCTGGGCCGGGAGCTCGCCGCCGCCCACCCGGCGCTGCGCGACGCCCACTGGCGGCGGGCCCGGATCGGCACCGGCCTCACCCTCGACGCCGTCGACCTCGTCACCGTCTCCTACGTCCTCAACGAGCTGTCCCCGGCCGACCGCACCGCCCTCGTCGACGCCGCTGCGGCCGCCGCGCAGGCCGTCGTGATCGTCGAGGCCGGCACCCCCGACGGCTACGCACGCCTCATCGAGGCTCGGGACCGGCTGATCGGCGCCGGGTTCCGGATCGCCGCGCCCTGCCCGCACAGCGCCGACTGCCCGATCGTGCCCGGCACGGACTGGTGCCACTTCTCGGCCCGGGTCGGCCGCTCCTCCCTGCACCGACAGGTCAAGGGCGGCTCACTGCCGTACGAGGACGAGAAGTTCGGCTATGTCGCCGCCACCCGCCACCCGGCGGAACCCGCGCCCGCCCGGATCGTCCGGCGCCCGCAGATCCGCAAGGGACAGGTCCTGCTGGACCTGTGCGAGGCCGGCGAACTGCTGCGCCGCACCACGGTCACCAGACGCCACGGCGACCTGTACAAGGCGGCCCGGGACGCCGACTGGGGCGACCCCTGGCCGCCCGCCGCACCTGACCCCATGGGTTAGCTTCACCTCATGGTCAAGAAGCCCGCCCCGGACGCCAGCCGCCGCAGCGAGAGGTCGCGCCGCGCCATCCACGCCGCCGCCCTCGCCCTCGTCGCCGAGGTCGGGTACCCGAAGACCACCGTCGAGGCGATCGCCGCCCGGGCCGGGGTCGGCAAGCAGACCATCTACCGGTGGTGGCCGGCCAAGGCGGACGTCCTGCTGGAGGCATTCCTGGACCTGGCCGGGCAGGCGGCCCGCGAACTGGGCCACGAACCGTACGCGATCCCCGACACCGGGGACCTCGCCGCCGACCTCAGAGCGGTACTGCGGGCCACCGTCGACGAACTGCTCGACCCCCGTTTCGAGGCACCCTCCCGCGCCCTCGCCGCCGAGGGCCTCGTCAACGAGCAACTGGGCCGCGAGGTCGTCGCCCAACTGCTCGAACCACAGCTCCAGTTGTACGTCGACCGGCTCCGCTCCGCGCAGCACGCGGGGCACGTACGGGCCGACCTGGACCCGCGCATCGCCCTGGAACTGTTCGTCTCGCCGCTGGCCCAGCGCTGGCTCCAGCACACCGGACCGATCTCGTACGCGTACACGGACACCCTGGTCGACTACGCCCTCAACGGCCTGGCCCCGCGCTGACCGCACCCCCCCGGACAGGGGCCGCGGTCCCCCGAGGCGCCGGAGAGTGGGACCATGGGGCATGCTGTCCGCACACCAGCGAGGCGAGGCGATTGATGAGCGCGACGTTCGGCGACCGGTCCGGTCGGCAGGGCAAACTCTCCCAGTGGCTGCGGGGCCGCCGCACGTCACAGACCGCCGACACCGAAGGCCGTGAGGAACTGCTGCTCGCCGCAGCAGCAGCCGGACTGCCCCTCGCGCCCGCCGCGCACCCCGCCCCCGGATACCGATGTTCCTGCGACCGGGTCGGCTGTCCCACCCCCGCCCGGCACCCGGTGTCCTTCGCCTGGCAGACGCAGTCCACCACGGACCGCGCCCAGATCGAGCGCTGGGCCCGGCACCAGCAGCAGGCCAACTTCATCACCGCGACCGGCATGGTGCACGACGTCCTCGATGTGCCCCTGGCGGCCGGGCGGCAGGCGCTGCGGCGGCTGCTCGACTCCGGCGTCGAGGTCGGTCCGGTCGCCGAGAGCGACGACGGCCGCATACTGTTCTTCACCCTCACCCGCGGCACCCCCGAGGACGAGGACGAGTGGTGGCCGTGCGAGCTGGACTGCCACCCCGAGACCATGGACGAGCACCCCGGGCTGCGCTGGCACTGCCGCGGCTCGTATGTGCTGGTGCCGCCCGCCCGGCTGCCCGGCGACGACGACCAGCAGGTGCGCTGGGTACGCGGCCCGGAGCATGCGCTGCCCGACCCGCTGAGCCTCCTGGAGGCGCTCACCGACGCCTGCGCCCGGCACGCGGACGAGCAACCCCACCACACACCCCCCTCCTGGCCCCTACGCACCTAGCCCGACCGCCCCGAAGGGGCGCGGGGATCCGCGGGCCAGGGCAGCGCCCGGAAGGGGCGCGGGGAACTGCGCGCTCAGCCACGACGCACCTGCACACAACAACGACGCAGCACGCCCACGACGCAGCACGCCCACGACGAAACACGGCCAAACCCGGCGGAGCGCTCAGTCGCCCTGGGCCGCGGTCAGCCCCTGGATGCGCCCCAGCAGCGACACCCGTTCGCTCCCGGAGCCGCGCTTCGGGTCGAGGGCGACCTCGTTGGAGACGAACTCCAGGGTCAGCGACTGTTTGACCTCGCCCTTCGTCAGGGCCTGTACGTCGTCGTCCGGGGCCGGTACGGAGGCGCCCGCGGCGGCGGTCTGCTTCTCGAAGTGGCGTGTGGTGAAGAACACCAGTGCCCCGCCGTCGGCCGTACGCAGTGCCAGCGGCGCGTAGTCGCCCTCGGTCAGCGACTCGTCGATGTACTGCCGGGCCAGCCCCGGCTTGCTGGCCTGCCGGGTGCGCGTGGCACGCCACTCGCTGGTGTGCACGCCGTCCGTGAAGTCGCTGCCGCCGCTCTTCAGATACGTCGCGTACTTCTCGCTCAGCTCCTTGGGCGGGACGGACAGGTCCGCGGAGCCGGCCGGGACGGCCTCGGCCCAGCCGTCCTTGTCGAGCTTGACCTCGGGCAGGCGGTCCGGGGCGACCAGCGTCAGATACGCCACCTGGAACGGCTCGCTCAGGTCGTCGCGGGTGAAGACGAACAGCCAGCGGGCGCTGCCGCCCTTGTTGGCGGCGGTGTCGGCGACGAACCAGCGCGGCCAGCCCGCCTTCTTGGGGATGATGAACTGGGCGTCCGACAACTTCAGCGGCCGGTGCCCGGAGTTGCCGTCCGGACTGTTCGCGTGCCCGGCCTTCAGCCGGGCCCCGTCGATGTCGGCGAGCGCGCCCGTGAGGTGGTCGGCGTCCAGGGAACTGTCGAACGCCTTGTCCGCCGCGTTGTAGGCGTCCGTGAACTCTTCCAGCGCCTTCGCCGCCTCGGCCTTGGTGGTGGCCGGGAGCACCTCGCGTTCCCCGTGCACCACCACGCATCCGCTCGCCGTCAGCGACAAAGCGGTCAGCGAGGCCGCTATGAGTGCCTTCCGGCCACGCCTGCGGAGCCCGCGCGGGCTGCGATCCCTGGTCATGAGGTTGCCGTCACCTTCCCCTTCCCGGAGCCGAACCCTACCGGCCCCCCGACACCCCCCACACCACACCCACCCACGCCGGTTGTGCAGCGCCCACGGCCCAACTCCCGCAGCCTGCCGCCCGATGCGCGGGACCCGCGACGCCGATGGAGTATTTCAGCCACCTTCAGCACATCCACACACGCCTTCACGTATTCCGTTCACGGAAGTTTCCGAGGCTGCCCAGGAATGACACCCCGTTCTCCTGTTCCGTTCGACGGAACCTGCATGGGTCGGATTTCGCCACCTCGCTACGCCCTCTCGCTCAGTCCTTGACGCCGTGACTACGGTGACTCCCGCGGCTCTGGCTGTCGAGCCGGGGCATGACCAGCCAGACGATCGGGGGATCGTGTTGTCACGGGGGAGCGGGATCAAGTCTGCCGTCAGACAGAACTCTGCCGTCAGACAGAACACCGAGCATGAGAAGAGAGGGGACCGTCACGGACTGCTCGATGTACCGCGTTGGGTACTCGAAGTACCGCGTTGGGTACTCGAAGCAGACCTGTCCCTGCTCACCGCGCGTGAACGTGAGGTCCTTGTCGCGCTGGGCGAGTGTCTGCCGAACGCGGCCATAGCCAGCGGCTGTCACATCACGGAGCGCACGGTCAAGAAGCATGTGACCAGCATTTTCTTCAAGCTGGAGATCTCGTCGCGGGCGGAGGCGGCGGTCATAGGGGCATGCCGGAAGCGTGAGCTGCGACCGAATGGTGTCCCCTCGGACACTAGGCCGACTTATCAGGGCCATGACAGCGTCTAGCGGGTAAGCCTCACCCTTGAAGGGAGGAAAGAAATGTCCGCTTCTACCCTGGTGCCCGAGTCCGTCGCGTACACGCACCGGATCACCTCGCGCGCCGTCGAGTCGGTCAAGACGAAGATCGACAGGGGGCTCGTCCGCTACGACGCCTGGTTCCTGGTGTTCATCGCGGTCATCATCGCCCTGGGCGCCACCCTGCTGGCGGGAATGGCCATCTGGTGCGTCGTCAAACAGGGCAAGACATTTACCGGCAGCTGGCAGTACAAGGACTTCGGTCTGAAAGTCTACTTCGAGTGCAAGTAGCGTACGCAGTCAGGTAGCTGGTTGACGTCTGTTCCGGTCGGTGCCCGGTCAGCCTGCCCCTGGTGGACACCGCAGGCTGTCTGGGCACCCTCTGATGGACGAACTCGGATGAACTCGGATAAACCCGGATGAACTCGGTCGGACTCGGCGAAAGACCCACGCGACAGTGACTCTCCTGGATGTCAAGAACGTCAGTTATTCCTACGACGGCATCGTCAACGTCCTCGCGGACGTGTCCTTCTCGGTCGAGGAAGGGACGATCGTCGGTCTCGTCGGTCCCAACGGATCCGGCAAGTCCACACTGATCAAGAACATCTTCGATCTGGTGCGCCTGCAGTCGGGGTCCCTGCGGATCGGCGGTCACGAGCACGCCCGTGCCGAGGCGAAGTCCCTGGGCATGTATCTGTCCAGCAACGACTACTTGCCGGAGTTCCTCACTGCCCGCGAGTACATCTCCTTGATGGCGAGTCTGTTCCACGTCGACGCGGACCACTCCGAAGCCCGTGACCTGTTCCGCAAGTTCTCGATGGAGGGGCGCTACGACCATCTCATCGAGGACTACTCGCACGGCATGCGCAAGAAGACCCAGCTCGTCTCCGCGCTCGTCATGCGCCGGCCCCTGACCGTGATCGACGAGACCCTCAACGGGATCGACATCGAAGCCCTCCAGCTCAGTGAGCGGGAGTTCCGGCGGGTCCGCGACGAGGGCCGCTCCATCCTGCTGTGCACACATGACTTCCCGGTGCTGGAACGCCTGGCCGACCGCATCGTCTTTCTCGACCTGGGCCAGGTGGTGTACGACGAACCCACGCAGGACCTGATGGCCGAGCACGGTTCGGTGGCCACGATGGTGTTCGACCACCTCGGATCGGACGAGCGATGACCATGCGGCTGCGGCAGTCCGCCGTCCTGGCCCGGATGCTCCTCGTCTTCTTCCGGCGCAGGGTGTTGAGCGTGGGGGTCCTGCGCTCCACTCCGGTGCGGGTGTTCGCGCTGTCGGTGGCCGCCCTGCTCCTGGGCGCCATGTGCACCGCCGCCTACTTCTTCCTCAAGCCGCTGGCCGGTGACCTGGCCGTGTGGCGGCTGTTGTTCGACACCTCGACGGTCTCCCTCGTCCTGTGGGTGCAGATCGCGTTCTTGCTGGTGAAGGTGCTCTTCATCAACGCGGAGGGCATGCTCCAGCTGAGCTACCAGCTGCCGGTGACCAACCGTGAACGGTCGGCGGCGTTCTTGATGTACGAGGCGACGATGACGGGGATCGTGGCCTGCGCGGGCCTGATCTCCCTCATGGTCAGCGCACTTCTGCTGCTCGGCCCGTCGGCCGTCCCGTACGTCACCGCGTCCGTCGTCCTGCCCGCCGCCCTGACCTATCTCACCCTGAGCGTCCTCTACCAACTGCTCACCCGGGTATGGGCGTTGGTCGGGCTCAGACGGATCTCGAACGTCCTGTCCGTGCTGGCCATGTTCGCCCTGCTGGCGGCCTACTCGGTCCAGATGAAGACGATGATTCCGGACCTCAGCCAGGCGTACCTGGACAAGGAGACCCGCTATGTCTGGGTCACTTCGGTGTCCTGGGCGTGGCACCGGTACGGGGCCCTGTGGGCCTTCGCCGCCGCCGCGGTCCTCGCGGCGGCGCTCATGGCCCTGACCCTCGCGCTCGCTCCGAACCAGCACGTCCGCCAGTCCCGCTATGTGAACGTTCGGGCGGGCCGACGGCCGAGCCGGGTTCTGGGCCCGTACGACTGGTGTCTGCTGCGCAGCTCGCAGACCGTGGCGGGTGCCGCGATGGCCGTTGCCCTGTTCGGCTTTCTGCTGCTGCGTCCCGCGGCGAATCCGACGTGGAGTTTCAGCGTTCTGTCCCTGGGCGGTCTGTACCAGTTCACCGCGACCCGGCCGCTGCGCCTGCTGCCCGGTGCCGCGGAGCCGGCCTGGCGGATCTACGGTCGTCTGCTCAAGGCGCAGCTCGTCCTGCTCGCCGTGTTCGCCGTACCCGGGCTCGGGATCGTCCTCGCCGTCGACCCGCGTCTTTTCGCCCAGAGCGGCCCGGCTCTCCTGGGCTCTGTCGGCGGGGCGGTCATGACCACCTGCATCAGCATCGTGTTCCCGGCGGAGAAGGACAATCCCTTCTCCGTGTTCCTGGGGCTTTCCGTGGTCGCCGTCGTACTCGCCCTGTCGGCGATCGGTCTGGGGATGCTCAACCTTCCGCCCTGGGCGCTGGTGGGATGCCTTGCCGCGGCAACGGCGATGTTCGTCTGGTACGCGGTGCAGGGAATCGAGACAAGCGAGTCGAGGAGAAGGAATGAAACAGGCACAGTCGGTCATGAAGTCCGTCGCCGGGGCCGCCCTGCTGACCCTGGTGACCGTGGTGGTGACGCTGCTGTTGCTCATGTTCTCCACGGACGGTGATCAGATCGTCCACAAGGAGGCCCTGTTCGGGTCGCTGTTCTTCGAGACACAGGAGAAGAGCGGGGGAGCCACCGGCATCACCATGGGCGTGGCCAACCCGACGGCTCTGATCATCCTGTTCTTCGTCCTCACCGTCGTCCTGACGATGATTCAGTTCACTTACCGGGGGTTGAAGCAGCGCCGTGAACAGCTCATCAAGGAGATGTCCGGCAACTGACCCCAGGATCTACCGCCGGGACGACCTCCGGATCCGCACGGTCGTCAGCACGGTGGCCGCCCAGGTGTGGCCACTGCTGGTGTTCCTGGGCCTGTTCCAGGCGGCGGCCCTGGCCTATCTCGCACGGTCGGGTGACAGGGTGCCGGCCGAGATGGCGTGGGGGCTGTGCAAACCGGCGACGCTGGGCCTGGTGGCGTCGTTCGCTCTGCACGAGGCGGCACATGTGGTCACCCTGAAACGGATCCCCACGGTGACCCATATCGCGCTCCATCGCACGGCATGGCGTACGTCAGTGATCCCCGAAGGGGCCATGACGGCACGTCAGACGGCAGGTGTGGCCCTCGCCGGGCCGCTGTCCTGCGTCATCGCCGGCGCCCTTCTCCGGCTCTCGGGCCTGGACGGCTCCCTGGCCTGGTGGTACCTCGCGCATGCCCTCTTCCTCCTGCCCTGCTTCGGAGACGGCCGGACCCTGCACCGCAGCCTCCGCGTCGCAAGGGGGCGATCAACCGAAGAAGACCAGGAACGCACCGCGAAATGAGGACCGCCGATCACCGCCGATCACCGCCGATCGCCACCGGTCGCCGCCGATCCGGATCGCGGTGTCGTCAGCCGTTGTCGGTCACCGACGTTCGGGTGGGCTGGGGTCGGTTCGCGGTGGGGCCGGTGCGGGACGGGAGGAGGAACACGGTCAGCGTGGGGATCAGATACAGCAGCCACACCGTGACCTGGACGACGGTCGGGTCGGGCTGGAAGTTGAGGACGCCCTTCAGCAGGGTGCCGTACCAACTGTCCGGCGGGATCGTGTCGCTGATGTCGAAGGCCAGGTTCCGGATGCCCGGGATCCAGTTGGCCTCCTGGAGGTCGTGGACGCCGTACGCGAGCACGCCCGCCGCGACCACCACGAGCATGCCGCCGGTCCAGGTGAAGAACTTGGCCAGGTTGATCTTCAGCGCGCCCCGGTAGAACAGCCAGCCCAGCAGGACCGCGGTGGCCAGGCCCAGGGCGACACCGATCAGCGGGCGCGGGGTCCCGTCGCTCGCCGCGTGCACGGACGCCCACACGAACAGCGCGGTCTCCAGACCCTCCCGGCCCACCGCGAGGAACGCCGTGGCGACCAGCGCGCCCGTGCCCATGGCCAGCGCCGCGTCCAGCCTGCCGTGCAGCTCGGACCGCAGATGCCGGGCGGTGCGCCGCATCCAGAAGACCATCCAGGTCACCAGGCCCACCGCGACGATCGACAGCGAACCACCGAGCGCCTCCTGGGCCTCGAACGTCAGCTCCTGGGAGCCGAATTCGAGCGCACACCCGAAGCCCATGGCGATGGCGACCGCGCAGCCGATGCCGATCCAGATCGGCTTCAGGGCGTCCCGGCGCCCGGTCTTGACCAGGTAGGCGATCAGGATGCACACGACAAGGCTGGCCTCCAGCCCCTCGCGCAGACCGATCAGATAGTTGGAGAACACGGGCTACGCCTCCCCGGTCAGCAGCGTCCGGCCCCACCAGTCGTTCGCGTCACGGACGCCGGGCGGGATCGCGAAGACAGCAGAACCCACATGCTGGATGTACTCGTTGAGCGCGTCCGACGCCGCCAGCCGGCGCTGGAGCGGAATGAACCCCGTGCGCGGATCGCGCTGGTACGCCAGGAAGAACAGGCCCGCGTCCAGCCGGCCGAGCCCATCGGTGCCGTCCGTGAAGGAGTAGCCCCGGCGCAGGATCGCGACCCCGTCGTTGGAGTCGGGATGGGCGAGCCGGACGTGCGCGGTGGGCTTCATCGCCTTCAGGAACGGCTCGTCGTGCTCCTTCGGCTTGCCGACCGGCGCGCCCTCGCCCTTGTCCCGGCCGAAGACGTCCTCCTGCTCCTGGAGCGACGTCCGGTCCCAGGTCTCGATGTTCATGCGGATACGCCGCGCGACGAGATAAGACCCGCCGGTCATCCACGTGGGCCCGTCCCCGTCCTTGCCCCCGTCTCCGTCCCCGACCCACACGAACTTGTCCAGCCGGTCCGTCTCGGTGCCCGCGATGTTGCGGGTGCCGTCCTTGAACCCGAAGAGGTTGCGCGGGGTCTGGGCGTCCGGGGTCGTGGACGACGTCTTGCCGAAGCCGAGCTGCGACCAGCGGACGGCGACCTTGCCGAAGCCGATACGGGCCAGGTTGCGGATTGCGTGCACGGCGACCTGCGGGTCGTCGGCACATGCCTGGACGCACAGATCGCCGCCGGTGCGCGCCCTGTCGAGGTTGTCGCCCGGGAACTTGGGCAGGTCCACGAGGGCCGCGGGCCGCCGGTCCGCGAGACCGAACCGGTCGAACAGGGACGGCCCGAACCCGAGGGTGAGCGTCAGCCGGGACGGCTTCAGCCCCAGCGCCTCGCCGGTGTCGTCGGGCGGCGCCTCGGCCGGCCCTCCGTAGGCGCCCTCGCCGACCGTCCCGCCCGCCGTCATCCGGCGGGCGGCGGCCGTCCAGTCCTTGAGGAGCTGGACGAACGCGGCCCGGTCGTCGGTCTTCACATCGAACGCGGCGAAGTGCAGCCGGTCCTGCACGGGTGTGGCGATGCCCGCCTGGTGGGCGCCGTGGAAGTCGACCGCGAGGCCCGCCTCGGCGGCGGCCGGTTCGGCGTCGTTTCCGGCCCGGGTCATCGCGACGGCACCGCCGGCCGCGGCGGCGCCGAGCGCGAGCCCGGCACCGCCCCAGCCGATCAGCGCACGGCGCGAGGGGCTGTCGTCCCGCTGGCTCTGCGTCATCTTTGTTCCCCGCCCTACTTCACGACCGCGGCGGCCAGCTTGGACAGCGGCTCGGCGAGCGCGTTCACCGCGTCCGACAGCTCCTTGCGCTGCTCCTCGGTGACCTTGTCGTACGAGACGAACTCGTACGAGGCCGGGTCCGAGCGGTACTTGTCGAGCAGGGTGTCGAGCGCCGCGAACTGCTTGTCCAACTCCCCGGTCAGCGTCGCGTCGTTCTTCGAGGCGACCGGCTTGAGCAGTTCGTATGCCTTCCGCGCGCCCTCGACGTTGCCCTTGAAGTCGACGAGGTCGGTGTGCGCGTAGCGGTCCTCCTCGCCGGTGACCTTGCCGGTGGCGACCTCGTCGAGCAGTTCCTTGGCGCCGTTGGCCATGGAGGTCGGGGTGATCTCGGCGGTGCCGACCCGCTTCTGCCAGTCCTTCAGGTCCTTGACCAGTTGGTCGGCGAGGGTCTTCTCCGCGGTGCCGATCTTCTTGTCGTGCCAGAGGGACTTCTCCAGGCGGTGCCAGCCGGTCCACTTCTGGCCCTCTTCGAGCCCGTCCTCGCGGACATCGACCTTGGGGTCGATGTCACCGAAGGACTCGGCGACCGGCTCGGTGCGCTCCCAGCCGAGGCGGGAGGGGGCGTATGCCTTCTTGGCGGCCGCCAGGTCGCCGTCCTTGATCGCCCGCACGAAGGTCTCGACCCGCGGCAGCGTCTCGTCGGCCTGGTCCTGGGCGTACTGGCGGTACTCGGCGACCGCCTCGTCCAGCTTCGGGTCCCGCTTGGCGGTGCTGCCGCCGGTGACCGTCAGCTTCTGGCGCACGCCGTGGCCCTTCATCCCCGGGCGGCAGGCGATCTCGTACGAGCCCGCCTTCACCTCGGCGGTCAGCGTGTACTTGGTGCCCGGGCCGATGTTCTCCTTCTCGGAGACGATCCGGTCGTCCGGGAAGAGGATCTCGACCTCGGTGGCCCGGGAGCCCTTGTTCTCTATCTGGAGGGTGACCTGGCCGGCCGGAACCGACTTGGTGGAGGTGTCGCACGTGGAGTCGGCGGCGGTCACCTGGATCGCGTCGCCGTCCTTGGCGTCGCTCTTCGCGGTGCAGGCCGTGAGGGCGGTCAGGGCTGCCACGGCCGTGGCAGCGGTGACGGTGAGGCGGACGGCACGCATGCAGGCTCCAAGCGGGAAGCAGTCTGGTGAGGTAATCCGTTGAGGCAATCGGGTGAGGCTTGCCTAACTTACATGAGCCTTACCTCACCCATACCCGCCCGGACGGTGATTCGGCTCTCAGTGGAAGATCACAGACACGGCTTGATCTCGACGCCTCAAAATCGACGCCAAGGGCGGGTCATGGGGAGGTCAAGCCATGCTCCGCGGGCTACCCGAACAAACCGGCCGGCCCGCCGAACTCCCCTCCCGCGACGGCGGCGCGGGCACCGTCTCCGACAGATGCTTGAATGCCCCGGTGACTGACTACGACGTGCTGCGCGTCTTCTGCGCGCCGAACGGCGGCTATGGCAACGAACTCGGCGTGGTCCGCGACGGCTCGGTGCTGCCCGAACGGCGCGACCGGCAGGCGTTCGCCGCCGAACTCGGTTACAGCGAGACCGTGTTCGTCGACGACCCGGAGCGCGGTGTCATCGACATCTACACCCCCACCCTGCGCCTGCCCTTCGCGGGCCACCCCTGCGTCGGCACGGCCTGGCTGCTCGACGTACCCGAACTGGTCACGCCCGCGGGGGTGGTCGGCGTCCGGCTGGACGGCGAGTTCAGCTGGATCGAGGCCCGCCCGGAGTGGGCGCCGCCGCGCACACTGCGCCAGTACGCGACGGCCGCCGAGGTCGAGGCCCTACCGGTGCCCGAGCCCGGCACCTGGATCTATGCCTGGGCCTGGGAGGACGAGTCCGCGGGCCGCATCCGCGCCCGCGCCTTCCCCGGCCGAATCGATGAGCGCGGCGTCAGCCGCTCCAGTGGAGCCGGGGCTTGCACCGGGGGTATCGAGGAGGACGAGGCGACCGGCACGGCAGCCCTGCTGCTCACCGCCCAACTGGGCCGAGCCCTCAACATCACCCAGGGCAAAGCCTCCCAACTCCTGACGGCCCCCCAACCCCACGGCTGGATAGAACTAGGCGGCCGAGTACACCTAAGCCCCTAACCCCCAAGCCCCCCGCCCCCCAGGGGCGCGGGGAACAGCGCGCCCAGCCACAGCAAAGCCGCACCCAACCACGAACATGCCGCCCCCCAGGGGCGCGGGGAACTGCGCGCTCGGCCCCGACGAGGCCGCACCTCACCACGACCATGCCACGGCTAACGTATTCCCCCGCCCAACCCAGCGGAGCGCTCACGCGCTGAGCGGAAACTCCGCCCCCAACCCCCGAAACACCCCGCAATTCAAAGCGAAAGCGCCCCGGCACTCGGCCACGATCCGCTGCTTCTCCAGGTCGTCCGCGCGCACCGCGTCCAGCAGTTCGCGGTAACCGCGCTTGAAGGCGGCCGGGTTGTCGATGCCCTCGAAGACATAGAACCGGACCCCGTCGCCCTTCTTCGCGAAGCCCCATGTCCGCTCCGCCTTGCCGCGGATGATCTGACCACCGGAGAGGTCGCCGAGGTAACGGGTGTAGTGGTGGGCGATGTACCCCGCGGGCCACTGCTCGGCGCACTCCCGCACCCGGTCCGCGTACGCCCGCGTCGCGGGCAGCGCGGAGAGTCCCGAGCGCCACTCGGGGCCGCGCAGATGGGCCAGGTCGCGTTCCAGTGCGGCCAGCCGGAACAGCTCCGGGCGGATGAAGGGGCCGGCCACGGCGTCGGACGCCAGCCGCTCGACTCCGGACTCCAGTGCCTCGTACACGAACCACAGCTGCTCGGTGTAGCGGGCGTACGCGTCGACGCCGAGCCTGCCGCCGAGCAGGTCGCTCATGAACGTCGAGTTCTCCGCCTCCACGTGCTGTTCATGCGAGGCGGTGCGGATGACTGTCGAGAAGGACTCCATAGAAGCAATCATCTAAGGCTAGCCTTACCTAAGTCAATGCTTTTCCCGACGGGCTGTCGGTAAAAGCGTACAAAAAAAGCCCGCCACCGGCGCGGCGGGCCTCTCAAGTGCCTTCGGGTGCCTTTGGCTGCTCCCGGGTGCTCCCGGGTGCTCCCGGGTGCTCCCGGGTGCTCCCGGGCGCTACGGCAGGGTCAGGATCTCCGCCCCCGAGTCCGTCACCACCAGCGTGTGCTCGAACTGCGCGGTTCGCTTGCGGTCCTTCGTGACCACCGTCCAGCCGTCGTCCCACATGTCGTACTCGTGTGTGCCCAGGGTCAGCATCGGCTCGATGGTGAACGTCATCCCCGGCCGCATGACCGTCGTCGCGTGCGGGCTGTCGTAGTGCGGGACGATCAGTCCGGAGTGGAAGGACGAGTTGATGCCGTGGCCGGTGAAGTCCCGCACCACCCCGTAGCCGAAACGCTTGGCGTACGACTCGATGACCCGGCCGATGACATTGATCTGCCGGCCCGGCCGGACCGCCCTGATCGCGCGGTCGAGGGCCTCCCGGGTGCGCTCCACCAGCAGTCGCGACTCGTCGTCCACGTCCCCGACCGGATACGTCGCGTTGTTGTCGCCGTGCACCCCGCCGATGTACGCCGTCACGTCCAGGTTGACGATGTCGCCGTCGCGCAGCACCGTCGAGTCCGGAATGCCATGGCAGATGACCTCGTTGACGCTGGTGCACAGTGACTTGGGGAAGCCGCGGTAGCCGAGCGTCGACGGGTAGGCGCCGTGGTCGCACATGTATGTGTGCGCCACCACGTCCAGCTCGTCCGTGGTCACCCCGGGCGCGATGATCTTCGCGGCCTCCGCCATCGCCCGGGCGGCGATCCGCCCCGCGACGCGCATCGCCTCGACCGTCTCGGGGGTCTGCACCTCCGGCCCGGTGTACGGCGACGGCGCGGGCTTGCCGACGTACTCGGGGCGGCGGATGTTTCCGGGTACCGAACGGGTGGGAGACAGCTCCCCTGGTACGAGCAGCGACTGGCCAGACATGCCAGCGAGTCTAACCAGCGGGCATGGGGAACCATGTCCCTGGCGAAAGGAGCCGGTCATGGCCCTGTTCAAGAAGCGGACCGTCGGAAAGCCGGGCGAGTGGTACTACTGCCTGGAGCACAAGAAGGTCGAGGAGGGGCCGGAGTGCCCGGCCAAGGACCGCTTCGGCCCGTACGCCACCCGCGCGGAGGCCGAGCACGCGATGGAGACCGCCCGCGAGCGCAACCTGCAATGGGAGAACGACCCGCGCTGGCACGACGCCGCCGGCCGCCCCGCCGCCGACGACTGACGTCCCGGCCCGGCCGGCCCGGCCCGTCTCCGCATACCCCGTCCCACCACACTCAGCCACCCGCACCCGCACCCGCACCGGCACCGGCACCGGCACCGGCACCGGCACCGGCACGCTGCTCACGCAGCCGTACCGCGTGCTCGTTCGTCCGCGCGTCGTACGTCATCAGTTTTGGCAGGCACAGCGCGAGCAGCCCCACCGCGCCCGCGCACAGCACCCCGCCGGACCAGACGGAGGCCCGCACGCCGAGCCACGCGGCGAAGCCGCCCGCCCTGACCTGGCCGAGCTGCGGTCCCACCGAGTACGACAACAGCTCGATCCCGGCGAGCCGTCCGCGCAACTCGTCCGGGATCGTCTGGTTCCACATGGCGGCCCGGAAGATTCCGCTGACCATGTCGAAGCCGCCGCCGAGGGTCAGGAACAGCAGCACGAGCCACACATTGCCGCAGATCCCGGCGGCGGCCACGGACAGTCCCCACAGCATGGCCGCGCCCGCCACCAGCAGTCCGTGCCGATGGATCCGCGAGGCCCAGCCGCTGGTCAGACTCACCAGCAGGGCACCCGCCGGTAGCGCACCGTACATCAGCCCCAGCGACCACTCGGCGTCCAGTTCGTCCGCGAGGAACGGCAGCACGGCGAGCGGCATGGCGAGGAACATCGCCGCGAGGTCGACGGCGTACGTGCCGAGGAGTTCCTTGCGGTTCCAGGCGTACCGGGCGCCTTCGAGGATCGCCGCGAGGGAGGGCCGTACCGCCTCGTGGGCGGCGGGGGAGGGGGCGATGCGCACCACGAACAGCAGGGAGACCGCGAAGGTCAGCACGTCGACGGCGTACGCCCAGCCGAGCCCGGCGTAGGCCACGACGACGCCCGCGAGCGCCGGTCCTGCCACCCCGCCCACGGTCCAGCGCAGCGAGTTGAGCGCCGCCGCGGCCGGCAGCTGCTCGTGCGCCACGATCCGCGGCCACAGCGAGTCCAGCGCGGGCCGCTGCACCGCGCCGACGCCGGAGGTGAGGGCGGCCACCACATACAGCGGCCACACCGGGGGGCTCGGTAGCAGGGCGTTGAGCAGCAGCACCGCGCTCAGCAGACCCTGCCCGGCCTCCGTCCACAGGATCAGTTTCCGCTTGTCCAGCGCGTCCGCGAGCGCCCCGCCGTACAGCCCGAACACCACCAGCGGCACCAGTTCCACGGCGCCGATCGCGCCCACCGCCGCGGTGGACCCGGTCAGCTCCTTCACCTGCACCGGCAGCGCGACGAAGGTGAGGAAGCTGCCGAAATTGCTGACCAGCCCCGACACCCACAGCCTGCGGAAGTCGACGGAGGCCCGCCAGGGGGCGAGATCGGGAAGCAGGGCACGCGTCACGAGGGGCCATGCTCGAACCCCACGACACACCGGAGCAACCGCTTTTCCTCCGGGGCGAGCGGGCCGCGGTGGGGCCTCGCGGGACGGTCACCAAGAGGCCGGGGGTGGGGCCGTCAGGGCTTCTGTCAGCCTTGTCAGGCGGTCGCGGAAGGTGCGGCGGCTCCGCGGGGAGGGGACCGCGTTCTCACCGGCCGCCGCGCTCACCAGGTGCTGCACCGTGTCCAGGTCCAGCTCGCCGTCCTCCGGCACCGCCAGCGTCTCGTGCGCCATCGCGGCCAGCTCACCCCCGCCCGAGCCCAGGGCCAGCACCGTCACCCCGGCCCGCCGCGCGTCGTGCACCCGCTCCAGCAGGGGCGCGGGCTCCCCGGGCGCCACGACGAGCAGCGTCTCGCCCCGTCGCGCCGCCGCGATCCGGCCCGGTCCGACGGCCAGTTGCGCGGGATCCGTGGGCCGCGCGTCGTGCCGTACCAGCGTCGGGGCCAGCTCGGGCGTGCCCGACCAGGCCGCCTCGTCCACCAGATGCGCCGCCAGGTGCCACGGCTCGTACTCCGGCGTGCCCACCAGCAGCAGACCGCCGCCGTGCGCCACCACCGCGCCGCGCAGTACCCCCGCGAACCGCCGGGTGGCCCCCAACCACTCGGTCCCGGCGAGTACTTCGCGCAACAGCGCCACCCGTACGGCATCCATGCCACCGCATCCTGCCGCAACCGGGCACTCATGACGCGGAGTTCACCCCGAATTCGCCCGACCCGGGGAAGGCGCCCGGTCCGGTCGACGGCCCCTACGGGACGATCGCTTTCCGCCGGTGTCCGTCGCGGCGCTCACCTGACCGGATGGGCGCACGGCCACGGACGTAGAGTCGGCCGCATGACCTCTACCGACAGCGCACAGCAGCCCACCGCGGCACCCACCGCGACAGACGCCGCGACCTCCAGCGCGACACCCGCCGGGACTCCCGCGAAGGACCCCTGGGACCTGCCCGATGTCTCCGGGCTCGTCGTCGGCGTGCTCGGCGGCACCGGACCGCAGGGCAAGGGCCTCGCCTACCGGCTCGCCCGGGCCGGCCAGAAGGTGATCATCGGCTCCCGGGCCGTCGAGCGCGCGCAGGCCGCCGCCGAGGAACTGGGGTACGGCGTCGAGGGCTTCGACAACGCCGAGACCGCCCGCCGCAGTGATGTGGTGATCGTCGCCGTGCCCTGGGACGGTCACGGCGGGACGCTGGAGTCGCTGCGCGCGGAACTGACCGGGAAGCTGGTCGTGGACTGCGTCAACCCGCTCGGCTTCGACAAGAAGGGCGCCTACGCGATCAGGCCCGAGGAGGGCAGCGCCGCCGAGCAGGCCGCCGCCCTGCTGCCGGACTCCCGGGTCGCCGCCGCCTTCCACCATCTGTCCGCCGTGCTGCTCCAGGACCCGGAGATCGCCGAGATCGACACCGATGTGATGGTTCTCGGCGAGGAGCGGGCCGACGTGGAGATCGTGCAGGCGCTGGCCGGTCGGATCCCGGGCATGCGCGGCATCTTCGCGGGGCGGCTGCGGGGCGCCCACCAGGTGGAGTCACTGGTCGCGAACCTGATCTCCGTCAACCGCCGGTACAAGGCGCACGCGGGGCTCCGCATCACCGACGTGTGAGACGTGTCGGTCCATGGGGGACACTGGTGGCCGTCCCACAGGTCCGACCAGGTCCAGCAGGTCCGACCAGGTCCACTCCAGCAGTGTCCCCCGACAGGAGCCGATCCGTATGACCCCCTCGCCTTCGCCCAGCCCGGCCCGGCGAATGCCCCTGCCCGGTCCGGCCCGGCGACTCGCCTTCTACGCCCTCGTCGTCTGCGTCCTCGCCGTGGCCGCGGCGGTCGTCTCGTTCGTCCAGGGCAGCTGGCTGGGCATCGTCTGGGTGCTGCTGGCCGGGCTGTCCAGCAACATGTGCTGGTACTACGCGAAGCGGGCAGGGTCGTGAAGCGGGGCAGCGCCAGCAGCCGGTCGTCCGTCAGGGGCTGACCGAGCAGTAGGGGTTGCCGCCCAGCCAGAAGCGGTACAGCTCGTGGCCGCAGTACTGATCGACCGCGCCGATCCCGAGGCCGCGCAGGATCGCGTCGACCAGGTCGAAGAACGCGCCGTTGATCGACGGGATCCACAGCAGCGCGAACACGAACAGCAGCCCGAACGGCGCGAACGGTTCCACCTGGCGCTTGACGTCGTACGACAGCCACGGCTCGATCACGCCGTAGCCGTCCAGGCCCGGCACCGGCAGGAAGTTCAGGATCGCGGCCGTGACCTGGAGCAGCGCCAGGAAGGCCAGCGCGTACCGGAAGTCCCGGGGCACCCCCTCCAGGGCGTCCAGCCAGAACGGCGCCGTGCACACCGCCGCGAACAGCACATTCGTCAGCGGGCCCGCCGCCGAGACCAGGCTGTGCCGCCAGCGGCCCCGGATCCGGCCGCGCTCGATGAACACGGCACCGCCCGGCAGGCCGATCCCGCCCATGATCAGGAAGAGCACCGGCAGCACGATGCTCAGCAGTGCGTGCGTGTACTTCAGCGGGTTCAGCGTCAGATAGCCCTTGGCGCCCACCGTGATGTCGCCGCTGTGCAGCGCGGTGCGCGCGTGCGCGTACTCGTGCAGGCACAGGGAGACGATCCAGGCCGCCGTGACGAACAGGAACACGGCGACGCCCGGCTGCTGGGCGAACCCCGTCCAGGTGGCCCAGCCGGTGACCGCGGTGACGGCCAGCAGCCCGAGGAACACGGGACTGATCCTCCGGTCACTGCGGCGGGTGGTGGCGGTGGTCACTGGTGGACCCTTTCTGCTGCGAGGCCCGAAGTGGGGTTGCCAGCTGGCCATGCGGGAGCGCACACAAGGGTGGCTTACTCGATCGTGTGATGGTCGGTGTCTGGGCTTGTGGAGGTGTGGGCCGTTCGGGCTACGGTGATCGTACGGCCTGGGACACCGGGCACGGCGCCAGCGGCGGGGCCCCTGCTCCACCAGAGTGATGGTTCAGGGCCTCCTCGTCGCCTCTGGCCGCGCCCACGTGGCCATGTCGTGGAGGGAACCGGCCTCCCGGGATCGGACCACGGACAAGATTCGTGTCGCTGCCCCGGGGTTGAGTACGCCGGGGACCAGTGCGCCCAAAACCGTTCGGGGCGTGCGGCTGAGTGGGCTCACTCCTGCTCAGTCCAAAGGAACGGTTCGTGGTCATACGGCGGGCTCCTGACGGGGCGTGTCGGGCGGGGCGGGGTCGACCGTACCGGTGGTGTGGGGGGAACGTCCCGCGGCCGGACACAGGTTCCGGGACGCAGGTTCCTGGACACAGGTTTCTGGCGGTCCGGACCCTTCGGCCAGGAGATCTCAATCCCTGTGGCGGACCGGACGCTCGTCCTCGGCTCCGCCACTCCTCGCGGTTCATGCGGGGCAGTTCAGCACGGTCTGAAACCCGGAGGCGGTGCCCGCGCGTCTCCAGGGACAATGGACCCCGTGCGCTATCGCATCCTCGGTACCACCCAGGCGCTCCGCCCCGACGGCACCCCCGTCCCGGTCGGCGGGGCGCGCTTGCGTGCCCTGCTGACGGCGCTGGCGCTGCGGCCGGGCCGTACCGCACCGGTGAGCCTGCTGGTCGACGAGGTGTGGGGCGCGGACCCGCCCGCCGACGCGACCGGGGCGTTGCAGGCTCTGGTGGGCCGGTTGCGGCGGGCACTCGGCGCCGAGGCCATCGCCTCTGCCGAGGGCGGCTACCGGCTGGCCACCGCGGCCGACGACATCGACCTGCACCGCTTCGAGCGGCTGACCGGCGACGGCCTGCGCGCCCTGGCCGACGGCGACCCCCAGAAGGCGGCCGCTGTCCTCGACGACGCCCTCGCGCTGTGGCAGGGACCGCCCCTCGCCGACCTGCCCGACCACACCGCCGACGCGGCCCGGCTGGCCGCCCGGCGGCTGGATGCGCTGCGCGCCCGGCACACCGCCGCCCTCGCGCTCGGCCACGCCGAACAGGCGCTGCCCGAGCTGACCGCCCTGTGCGACGGCCATCCCCTGGACGAGCCCCTACAGGCGCTGCGGCTGCGCGCGCTGCGCGACGCGGGCCGTACCGCCGAGGCGCTGGCCGCCTACGAGACCGTACGACGGCTGCTCGCGGACCGCCTCGGCTCGGACCCCGGACCGGAACTGCGCGCCCTGCACGCGGAACTGCTGCGGCCCGCGGAGCACACCGGCCGCGTGCCCGGAACGGGCCCGTACGGCACCGCGGTCGACCGGACCGTGCCCGGAACGGGCCCGTACGGCACCGCGGTCGACCGGACCGTGCCCGGAA
>NZ_JBSGBN010000114.1:0-31243 GCF_053601275.1 Streptomyces sp. NPDC004752
GGCTCGGCGGCCGGGGCCCGTGGCCGGAGCCCGTGGCCGCTTTGGTCAGACGAAGCGGCGGACGAACGTCAGGGCCGTCTCGGCGACTTCCTGCCAGCCGCTGTCGATGGTGAGTGCGTGCCCCCGGCCGGGAATCTCGGTGATCTCGGTGACGCCGGGGTTGCGCTGTTGCTGCCGGTAGGAGGCGTCGGCGATGGCCCAGGGGACGGTGTGGTCCTTCTCGCCCGAGATGATCAGTAGGGGGCCGCGGTCGGGGTTCTCGGTGTCGACCCTGGCCTCCGTCCAGGGGTTGAGGTTGGCGGTCGCGGCCTGGAAGATCGGGGCGCCGGGGGCCGGGACGGCGAACGTCTCGAACAATTCCTTGGCCTCCTCCTTACCGACCGCGTTGGCGAAGGCGTAGCGGAACTGCTCGAAGGTGAGCGGAACGGCGCGGTGCCGGTTGGCCGGGTTGCTCAGCACCGGCGCGGACGAGCGCAGCGCGGAGACGGGCAGCGGCAGCACCCCGCGGAAGGGAGCCGGATCGATCGCCACCGACGCGGCGGCGAGACCGCGCCCGGCGAGGATCTGGGTGAGCAGTCCGCCGAAGGAATGGCCGATGACGGCGGGTTTCTGGTCCAGTTGGCCGATCAGGTACTGGAGGTGGTCGGCGACCTGCCCGACGGTCTTGCCGGCGAACACCTCGGGATGGCTGTTGGCCTCCGCCACGGTCTCCGGATCGTCCGGCCAGGAGAGCGCCACGGGGGCATACCCCGCCTGTTCGAAGTACTGGACCCAGCGGTCCCAACTGCTGGGCAGCAGCCACAGCCCGTGGACGAAGACCACGGGCGTCCGGCCGGAGGCGTTGGCAGTCTGAATCTGCTGTTCATCATGTGCGGACATGGCCGCAGGTTAGGAACGGCGGGTCGTCGCACGCACCCGTCGGATGACTGATCCGTCGACGTACTGGCCGCTCGGGACCCCCCGGATGTGCGTCTGCAAGGCGTCGCGCAGGGCCGCGCGGGAGCGGACCCCCAGCTTGGGGAAGATGTTGTAGAGGTGGGTGCTGACCGTCCGCGGGGAGATGAACAGCCGGGCGCCGATCTCCTTGTTGCTCAGGCCCGTCGCCGCCAGTTCGGCGATCTGCAGTTCCTGGCGGGTCAGGATGCCTTCCCCGCCGTCGCGTTCCGCGTTCACCGACTGCGACAGGGCGTCGAGTTCCAGGCCCGCCGCGTCCGCCCAGGGGCGGGCGTCCAGCTCCTCGAAGGTGTGCCGCGCGGCGGACAGGTGGTCGCGGGCGGTGTCGGTGCCGTACGCGTGCGTGCGCAGCCAACGGCCGAAGGCGAGCCGGACCCGGGCCCGATCGAAGGGAGCGTGGACGTCGATGACCGCCAGTGCCCGCCGGAAGCCGTGCTCGGCGGCCTCCTCGGGACCGGCGAGCGCCTCCGCCGCATGCATCAGCAGCTTCAGCCGAGGGGAGAGTTCGCCCAGCCGGGCGCGTTGTGCCATGGCCAGGTGGGCGCGGGCCTGAGTGAGTCTGCCGGTGTGTACGGCCGCCTCCACCAGGTCGTACACCGACCAGATGGCGCGCGGATTGAGCCGGGGGATCGAGCCGGGCGGGCTGATCAGCGCGCAGTCGTGGTACGCCGTCTCGTAGTCCCGCTGCCCCAGGGCCAGCAGCACCCGGGCCTGCCGGGCAGACACCTGTAGCAGGCCCAGACGGCGTGGCTCGCTCCAGGCGAGGATGTCACGGGTCAGCGTGGTGACCGTGTCGGTGTCACCCCGGACCGCTGCCACCTGGGCGAGCTGGGAGGCCAGCCGGAACCCGGCGAGGCGGTGACCCAGCTGCTCCGCCAGCGCCAGACCCTCGCGGGCCAGTGCCTCGGCCTCGTCGAAACGGCCGGCGAAGAAGGCTTCGTGGCCGAGGAGGATGGTGCCGTACGACCACTGGACGAACGTTCCTCCCTCCCGTGACCGCCGGGCGATCCGCATCCAGTGCTCCCGGTATTCGGATGCCTCGTCGAAGTAGACGCTGAGCATGGACAGTTGGGTGATCGGCCGCGGTCCCGCATCGGGCGGGAGGGCGGCGAACGCCTGCCGGATCCGGTGGCGGATCTCCAGTGCCCGCTCCTGCGGGGCGTCGAAGGCCAGGCAGTAGAGCCGCACAGGGTCGGGGGCGTCCCGGCTGCGCTCCAGGACCTCGGGCCACAGGTCGGTCCGCTGGGCGTAGAACTCCACCAGGGTCAGCAGGAACTGCAGTTCGCCGATGACCTCGCGGTCCGACGAGCCTGCTCGTGGTGCGGCGCCGTCCGGCTCCGCACCGAGCAGTCCGTCGATCACGCCGATCAGCAGCCGATGGGCCGCTGCCGCCGCCCCGTCCTGCTCCAGGAGGGAGTACACCCTGGCCATGGCCGCCCGTGCCGTGTCCTCGGGTGACGCCCGGTCCCCATAACCGTCGTCGATCAGGGTCGCGGTGACGTCGAGGGCGCCGGACTGGGCGGCGGCGAACGCCGCGTGTGCCAGCCGCCGGTCACGGTCCTTTGGCTTCGGGCTGAGATCGGCGGCCCGGCTCAACGCGGTCAGCGCCGGCGTGGCGCCGCCGCGCCGCAGTGCGGCGTGACCCGCCTGCTCCAGGTCCTGCGCCAGGGGTTCCTCGGGGCCCAGAGAGGCGGCGATCAGATGCCCGATCCGCCGTTCCGGCTCCCGTTCCAGGGCTTGGGCCAGGGCGCGGTGGGCCGAACGCCGCTGATGGGGGCGGGAGGTACGGACGATCGCGGAGCGCACCAGCGGATGCCGGAAGACCAGGCGGCCCGCTCGTGCGTCCACGCGCACCAGACCCGCCTCCTCCGCCGGACCGAGCGCCGCGTCGGCCTCCTCCATTCCCGCCGGGTAGGCCGCCCAGATCGTGCGCAGTCCGCCCGTCCCTTCGAGGGCGGCGATCAGCAGCAGCTCCAGGGTGGCGGCAGGCAGCTCTCTAAGCCGGGGTGCGAACAGTGCCTCCAGACGGTCGTCCACGGGCAGGGACAGCGGGAGCGGTGCCTTTCCGGCGAACTGCTCCCGGGTCAACAGGGTCGGCAGCTCCAGCAGTGCCAAGGGGTTGCCGGCGGCCTCCTGAAGCAGCTGTTCGGACGCCTGCGGGGCGAGTCCCGGATGGGCCGTCCTCAGCAGTGCGGTGGCGGCCGGCCCGTCCAGCGCCTCCACTCTGCGGCGTACGAGCCCATGCCGGTCGAGGGCGTGCGCACCGCCTTCCCGGCTCGCCACCAGCAGATCGACCGGGAGACCGCGCAGGCGCCGGGCGACGAACGCGAGGACGTCACCGCTCGCCCGGTCGATCCACTGGACGTCGTCGATCACGACGAGGACCGGACCGTCGTCCGCCGTGCGCCGCAGGGCTTCGAGTACGGCGGCACCGGCCCCGAAACGCTCCGGTGCCGCCCCCGCCGCCGAGACGCCGAGTATCCCCTCCAGTGTGGCGCGCTGCCCCGGCGCCAGTCGGTCGAAGGCGTCGCGCATGCCGAAGAGCAGCTGGTGCAGGGCGGAGTGGTCCAGGGCGAGTTCGGACTCGACGCCGGCGAAGTGCAGGACGCGGAATCCGCAGGCCCGTGCGCCGTCGGCGGCGGCATCCAGCAACGCGGTCTTTCCCACGCCCGGTGGGCCTTCGAGCAGGACCGCCGAGCCGGTGCCCTCGCCCGTCAGACGCCGGCGCATGTCCGCGAAGAACTCCAGGTGCGGTGTCCGGCCCAGCAGACTTCCCGGGTCCTGTCCGGTGGTGTCGGCCGTGGCTGCGGGCAGCTGCGAATGCTCGGGAGGCAAAGTGGTGGCTCCTGATCGTGCTGAGCGGGATGAGATCGGACCGGACCTGCCGTCAGGTGACGTATGGCCCATCCGGCGCGACGGCCGGTGCAATGGTCCTGTCCCGGTGCCGGACACGGCCGGCCCAGGAGGGCGACGAAAGGCGGAAAGGTGCCGAAATGATCTCCAACCTCACGCGGATGCGGGCCGTCGACGACGCGTGGAACGAGCGGGACTGGGCGGCCTACGAGGCCCTTCTCGCCCCGGACCTGGTGGCCTACGCCGCCGGCGACGACGGTCCGCACGGCCGTGCCGAACATGTCGACCGGGCCCGGCGGTTCTGCGCGCAGTTTCCGGAGAACCACGTGGTCACGCAGCCGTATCTGGCCGCGTTCGGGCACGGTGACCAGACCTGCACCGTCGCTCGGCTGCGCGGGCGCATGACGCGACCGGTACGGCTGCCCGACGGAACCGACAGGGCGGCGACCGGCAGGAGCTTCGACGTCACGTTCACCACGGTGTGCCGCTGGCGGGCGGGAGCGATCCTCGAGCAGTACGAGTTCGTCGACCGGACGTCCCTCGGACGGGCGTTGGGCAGGGAACCCTGACTCGCTGACATCCACCGCACGTGATGATCCCTTCGCCGAGGAGGACGCGTGCCGTCACGGTAGGTCGCCGGTGCGGTCCCCCGAATCCTTGAGATCCGTAGTCAGTCCGCTCGGGTCACCGTCCTCACCGTCCTCGGCGGTCGCCGCCAGGGCCTCCCGCAACTGCCCGCGGGCCGTCACGCCGAGCTTCCGGAAGGTCTTGCGCAGGTGGTACTCCACGGTGCTGGGGCTGATGAACAGCTGTGCCGCGATGTCCCGGTTCCGCACGCCGGTGGCGGCCAGCCGGGCGATCCGAGCCTCCTGCGGGGTGAGATGGACGGCGGCGGCGTCCACCGGGCGGAACCGCGGCCGTTCGCCGGTGGCGGCCAGTTCGATCCGGGCGCGGCGCGCGTAGAACTCGGCGCCCATGGCCACGAACAGGCCATGGGCGGTGCGCAGACTGTCCCGCGCCGCACGCCGTCGGCGGCGTCGGCGCAGCCACTCCCCGTACAACAGATGCGCACGGGCGGCCTGCGGCCGGGTCCCGGACGCCTCCAGGCGCTCGATCGCCTCCAGGTAGAGCTTCTCGGCCTCGTCGCCGTCCGCGACCAGGGCGCGCGACCGGGCCAGCAGGCCCAGGGCGGTGGGGGTGCCGCTCGCGGTCGCGACGGTGTGCAGCCGCCGGAGTGCGTCGCACGCCGTCGCGGTGTCCCCCGACCGCTGGGCCGCCTCGACCAGTTCCGGAAGGACGTTGGCACTGGTGGGCCCGGGGGTGTCGGCGGCAAAGACGCGCCGGCCGTGGGTGACGGCTGCGGGGTAGTTGCCGAGCCCCACCTCCAGTTGGCACAGGGCGAGGTGGGGGACGAGGGCGCCGTAGTGCTCCCGGCCCGAGGCGGTCGCCTCCCGGATGTGCGCCTCGGCCGCCTCCCGCGCCGCCTCCTGCGGCCCGGTCATGCAGTACAGCAGCTCTATGCCGCTTCCCGTACGGCCCTGTTGACGGGTCGTCAGGTCGGACAGGTCGGTCGCGGCCCGGCCGAACTCCCGTGCCGCCGTGTAGTTGCCGCGCCACAGCTCGGGTATGGCCCGCAGCAGCAGGGCCAGGGACAGGGCACCGTGGGCGCCCTGTGTCCGGGCGAGCTCGACCCAGCGCGCGGTCAGCGCGGACAGGCCGTCGAGGTCCCACATCTCACCGGCGAGCATGCTGCCCAGGTTGAAACCGCGCAGGTCCTCGCTGACGAGCAGGCTCGAAGTGGCGCGGCGGTACAACGGATAAGCGGCCTCGGGTCCCTCCAGCAACCGAGTGGTCAGCGCCGCGGTGATCAGGTCGGGCGGGGACGAGGTGTCCCACTCGACGGGGCTCAGCGCCCGCACCGCCCGCGCGACGGTCAGCATGTCGGCCTTACCCGTCCAGGTCGCCACTTCCAGGGCCTGGAACAGCGTGTCCCGGGCCTGTCGTCCGTCGTGCGGAAGGAGCAGTTCCGACGCCTCCAGGAGCAGCGGAAGCGTCTCCCGCACCTGTCCCTGGGCGAAGCGGATCGCGGCCAGGAGGCGGAGTCGGTCCGCCCGTCCGGGCCCGGCCGGCAGGAGTGGACCGGTCTGCCGGAGTGGACCGGTCTGCCGGAGCATGGCCTCGGCCGCGCCCGGGTTGCCGGTCTCCAGGGTCGCCCGCGCGGCCGCCAGCAGCCTGTCGGGCCGGCGGGACTCGTCCGTGGTCAGCTCCACGGCACGGCCCAGCAACCGGGCGGTGGCGGCATAGCCACCGCGGGCGATGGCCCGCCGGGCCGACCGTTCGAGGTCGGTGGCGATGCCCTCGTCGGGGTGTACGGCGGCCAGCGCCCGGTGCCACACCCGGCGGTCCGGGTCGCTGTCCTCGTCCGCCAATGCCTCGTGGACCAGACGGCGCTCCTCGGCCGAGGCACCGTGGTACACCGCCGAGCGCAGCAACGGATGCCGGAATTCGACGCCGTGGCCCAGGACCAGGAATCCCTGCTGCTCGGCCACGACGGCTGCCGCGCGTCCCACGCCGAGCCTGTTCGCGGCCCGCCACACCAGGTGGGCGTTCCTGGAGGTTTCCGCCGCGGCCACGAGCAGCAAGGTCCGGGTGGCGGGCGGAACCCTGGTGACCTGTTGCCGGAAGACCTCTTCGAGACGGCGCCCCACCGGCAGCGGGTCCGGCAGCGCGGCTGCCCCCGACAACTGCTCGTTCGTCAGCTCCTTGGTCAGCTCAAGCAGGGCCAGCGGATTGCCGCGGGTGCCGGACACCAGGTGCTCGGCGACCCGGTCGTCGATGTGTGCCCCGCTGAGCAGGCTTCTGGCCAGGTCCGCGGGAAGCCCTTCCAGGCACAGCTCGGGCAGGTCGGTGAAGACGGGGCCGCAGAGGTCCGGGTCGCGGATGCCGAGCAGCAGGGCGATGCGGTCGGCGGCGATGCGCCGGGCGACGAAGGCGAGGGTGTCCGCGGACTCACGGTCCAGCCACTGCGCGTCGTCCACGACACACACGACGGTCCGCTCGGTGGCCGCCTCCGCCAGCAGGGTCACAGCGGCGAGGCCCACCAGAAAACGCTGCGGTCGCGGACCGGACTCCAGGCCGAACGCGGTGCCGAGCGCCCGGCGTTGCGGCTCGGGCAGGGCGGGCAGGCCGTCCATGAACGGCGACAGCAGCAAGTGGAGGCCCGCGTACTGCAGGTCCGACTCGGACTCGATCGCGGCGACGGCGCTCACCGTGGCGGAGGCCGCCGCGGCCACCGCGCTGTGCAGCAGGGAGGTCTTGCCGACGCCGGCCTCACCCCGGACCGCCAGGACGCCGCCCCTGCCACCGGCTGCGCGCGCGATGACGCTCCTGATGTCGGCCAGCTCCGCGGCGCGACCGAGAAATCCGGAAGGGCTGTCGGGCAGCTCATGGGACATGGCGCGGTCATGGGACATAGTGCGGTCATGGGACATGGTGCGGTCATGGGACATAGTGCGGAACAACTCCTTCCGCCCGCCCGGACACAGGCGAGGGACGGCTCCCGCTCAGCGCCCGCCATTCGTTCGGCGAGCTGCCGTACGCCTCCCGGAAAAGACGGCCGAAGTGACTGGCGTCGGTGAAGCCGCGCCCGCGTGCGATGGCGGCGACGGTCAGCCGGCGCTTGTGCGGGTTGGCCAGGTCGTCGCGGCACTTCTCCAGGCGGCAGGCCCTGGTCCAGCCGCCGAGTTCGATGCCGGAGCGGGCCAGGACGGCGTAGAGATGGCGGACGGAGATGCCGAACTCCCCGGCGATCCGGGCCGCGTTCAGGTCGTGGTCGGCGAGATGACGCCGGACGTACGCCATGACCCGGACCACCAGCGTGTCCTCCAGCGGACCGCGTGCCAGGTCGGCGTCGCCCAGCTGGGCGGCGATCACCGCGCGGACCAGCTCGACGGTCGGCCGGTCCACCGCGTCCGCGCCGGGACTGCCGCGCAGTGCCCGCGGACCGGCCAGCCCTGCCAGGTGGGCCGCCGCCAGCGCGGCGACGGGATTGTCCGGCCCGAGGCGGGTCGCGGTGATGCGCTCGATCGCCCTGTCCGGCAGGGCGAGTTGGGCACGCGGGATGCAGACGTAGTGGTGGTGTGTGCCGTCCGCGTTGACGGCCGTGAAGGGACGCGTGCTGTCCACCGCGAGCAGTTCTCCGGGGCGGATGACCGCCTGGCGGTCGTTCTGGACGACGGTGGCGGTGCCCGACCGTTGCAGGGCCAGGATCAGCCTGGGTTCGGAGCCGTCCGCGGCCTGGCGTGGGGTGCGCCGGATCGTCATGGGAGTGGTGCGGGCGGAGAACAGGGTGAGGTGACCGGTGCGGCGGATCCTGCCCTGTGCGGCGATCGCGTCCGCGGTGGTGTGATGGTCGACGTCGACCCAGAGGACCGAGGGCCCGACGGTGGCACGGATCGTCTCGGCCCGGTCCGTGGGGGCCACGCCCCGAACGTCGAAGGTGACGGCCGTCATGATCGGTCTTTCTCCGGGCTGGTTCGGCGGGAATGGTTCGGCGGGGCTGATTCGGCAGGACTGGTTCGGCAGGACTGGTGTCGACGATAAGAGCTGCCCGGGGCGCGGGAGCCGTCGTTCTGTGCACGGTTGTCTGTGGACCGTGCATATCCCGCACCCGCCCATCACACCCTCCCGATCCGCCGGGTCCGCCCGAATCCGCCGGGTCCGCCCGGTTCACCGGGTCCACCGGGTGCACCGGGGCCGCGCGGTCAGGGGCGAGGTCGGGGTCGGTTACGCTCACAGGTGCGTATGAAGACGCTATGGAGCACCTCGCCGTATGCCGTCGACGATCGGGCCGAGGCGATACGGCAGACGATCAGGGACCGCGTCGTGCCGGTCCACCTCGGACTGCCCAGCCGGTCGGAGGACGTGTACTGCGAGGTGTCGATCACCGGCATCGGACGTATCCAGCTCACCACCGTCCGCGCCAACCCCGCGACCGTCGAGCGGTCCGCGCGGCTGGCCGCGGCCGACTGGGAACCCTGTCTCTTCCTCGGCCTCCAGCACGCCGGGACCAGCAGCGTCGTCCAGGACGGACGGGCGGCCACCCTCCAACCGGGCACCCTCGGGTTCTACGACACCCGACGCCCGTACACCCTGCTCTTCTCGGGCGGCGTGGACACGCACTTCTTCCGGATACCGGTGGCCGAACTGGGTCTGCCGGACGCTGTCCTGAGTGACATCACCGCACGCGTGCTCGGCGTCGGGGAGTCGGTCGCCGCGCTCGGCGCGTCGTATCTCTCCCGCCTGGCGGTCAGCCCCTCGCTGCACAGCGGCCCGGTTGCGGGGCACCTGGCCGCGACCACCCTGGAGATGGTCCGCGCGGTGATCGCCGACGCCTGCGACGCGGGCGTGGCGGGCCGCACGGCACGCGAGGAGACCCTGGGCACGCGCATCCTGGAGTACCTGCGGCGCCATCTGACCGACCCCGGCCTCACCCCGAGTTCGGTGGCCCAGGCCCACCACATCTCCCTGCGTCACCTCTACGCCGTACTCGCCCGGGAAGGCGTCAGCCCCGGCGAGTGGATCCGCCGGGAGCGGCTCGAAGGGGCCCGGCGGGATCTGGCCCGCCCCGAGGCCCGCCGCGACACCATCGCGGCCGTGGCCCGCCGCTGGGGCTTCACCGACGCCTCGCGATTCGGCCGGTCGTTCAAGGAGACGTACGGGATGACGCCGCGCGAGTACCGGGACGGACCGCAGGCCGGGTGAGCCGTCGCCACGCCCACACCCCACGCCCTCACCCCGCGCCCTCACCGACGTCCACACCCCATGCGCTCACCGACGTCCACACCCCATGCGCTCACCGACGTCCACGCCCACGCGCTCGCCGACGCCCTCGGTCATCGAACGGTGGGCGACGAGGTCGTCGTACCGGACCCGGCCGCTGAACTACGCAACGGACATCGTCATTTGACGCATCCGGGCGGCGGGTGCCGGCCCCCACGATGGGGCCGTTCCCCGCCGACACCGGAAGGTATTCATGGCGCAGATCAGCCAGTACGACCAGGCGGAAGCCCTGGTCGACGGAGCCCACGAAGTCTTCGGCTTCCATCCCGGATACCGGGCCCTGCACGCCGACGGCAGGATCTACCGCGGCAGCTTCCGCGCCCTGCCGATCGCTCGCCGGTACACCCGCGCCGCCCATCTTCAGGGTGACCTGATTCCGGCCTCGGTGCGTTTCTCCAAGGGCGGCGGCAGGCCGGACGCGCCCTTCGGCGCCACCGTCGGCATGGCCACCCGCTTCTATCTGGCCAACGGCCGCACCACCAACCTGGTCATGCTCAGCCAACTCCTGTTCCCGGCGCGGCGGGTGGAGGACCTCCTCCAGGCCATCGCGCTCGGCGCACCCCCGGAGCCCGGCGGACCGCTCAACAAGGCGGCACTGCTGCCGTTCCTGAAGGAGCACCCCGAGGTCGCGAACGTCCTGCGGATGCGCGCCGCCTCGCTGGCCCCGACCAGCTTCGCGCACAGCGAGTTCCACGCCGTCCACGTCTTCCGCTATCTCGACGCCGACGACGTCGTCACGAACGTGCGCTGCCACTGGATCCCGCAGGCCGGCGTCGAGGGCCGCCCGGTCGAGGAGTTGGCGGCGATGTCGCGCGAGGTGCTCCTGGACGAGTTCGACGAACGGCTGACGAGCGGCCCGGTCGGCTTCGACCTCGTCCTGGAGATCGGCCAGGACGGCGACCCGCTCGACGACCCGACCGCCCTGTGGCCCGACGACCGCGAGCGGGTCACCATCGGCACGCTCCGGATCACGGCCCCCGCGACGCCCGAAGAACTGGGCGACCCCGTGATGAACCACGACCCGACCAAGGTCACCGACGGCATCGAGCTCAACGACGACCCGATCCTCCAGGCCCGCCGCGGCGTCTACGAGGTCTCCGCGGCCTACCGGACCGGCGGCTGGCACACCTGCCCGTTCGCCAAGCACTACGAGTGACACACCCATGAGGAGAACCGCCATGACGGACACCGCTGCCACCGACGAGCGTTACGCCCACGCCCAGGAGATCCGCGACCAGCCCGACGGACCGGGCCGGCGCATCGGCAAGAAGGGCGAACTCACCATCATCACGCCGCTGACCCCGAACGGAGGGAAGATCTTCCGCGAGCGGCTGGCGAGCATCCAGGCCCAGGCCGGCTACTGGGAGACGAAGGTCGGCACGGTGGAGAGCTTCCGTGTGCTGCTCTTCGACAACGACACCAAGATGCTCATCACGCTCGTCTACGACGGCGACTTCAAGCCCTACCTCGCCGATATCGCCCGGGCCCAGCCCTGGCTCGACGAGATCTTCGGGGACATCGTCGACGGCTACCACGGCTACGACGACCCGGGCACCCCGGACCTGGTGATCTCCCGCTCCCTCTCGGCGGACCTCTACTTCCATGCCACGGCCGACAACAGCGTCCACGACGTGAAGCGTATGCAGCGTCTCGGCAACGCGCTCTCCGAGGTTCTCGATGCGGCCGGCTGACACCGGCGGTGCCCTGGATCTGGACCAGATCCAGGGCACCATCCTCCGCGAGCGCCCCCTGCCCTATGTCGGCGCCTACCTGCTGTACGAGGTCGGCGACGCCGACCAGGGCCGCGCCATGCTGCGCCGTCTGCTGCCCCACGTGACCTCGGCCGCCGACTGGGAACACCCGGGAAAGGACGCCTGGCTCAACGTCGTCCTCACCCACCAGGGCCTGGCCCGCATCGGCCTGCCCCAGGACGTCCTCGACGGCTTCCCACGCGAGTTCCGCGAACCGATGCGCACCCGCAAGGAGTACCTGGGCGACATCGGCGAGAGTGACCCGGCCCACTGGGACCTGCCCGAGAACGGCTCCTTCGACATCGGTGTGCTCCTGATGGCCCCGGACGAGGAGGCGTTCACCGAGAAACTGACGATCGGCCACGGCGCCCAACAGGACCTGCCCTCCGTGCAGCGGGTGAGCCGGTTGGACATCCGTACACCGGACAACCTGCGCGAGCACTTCGGCTACGCCGACGGCCTCAGCCGCCCCTACATCGAGGGCCAGAGCGGCACCCCGAAGCGCGGTCAGACTCTCACGAGACCAGGGGAGTTCGTCCTCGGCTACGTCAACGAACTGGGCCGGATCGCGACCGGCCCCGGCCCCGAGGCGCTGTGGCGCAACGGCACCTACCTCTCGATCCGCAAACTGCACCAGAAGGTCGCGGAGTTCCGCCGCTTCCTCAAGTCGCGGACGGACGACGAGTACGGCCAGGAGTTGCTCGCCGCGAAGATGGCAGGCCGCTGGCGCAGCGGCTGCCCGCTGGCTCTCTCGCCGGACAAGGACGTGCCCGTCGATCCCGAGCGGCTCAACGACTTCGCGTACCACGACGACGACCCACGCGGACTGAAGACCCCGATCGCCTCCCACATCCGGCGGGTCAACCCGCGCGACGCGCTCAAGGACACCATCGTCGACGTCCGCCTGCACCAGCTCCTGCGCCGCGGCGCCGCCTACGGACCGATGCTCCCCGAGGGCGTCCTCGACGACGACGGCGTCGACCGGGGCGTCGTCCTGGCCTTCGCGAACGCTGACCCGGGCCGTCAGTTCGAGTTCGTCCAGTCGCAGTGGGTCAACGACGGGGACTTCATCTCGGCCGGCACGAACCAGGACCCGCTCGCCGGAAACCACGCCGCCGACGGCGACTTCGCCTATGCGGCCAGGCCGGTGCGCCGCCGGCTGCGCGGGTTGCCCTCGTTCGTCGTGACCAAGGGCGGCGAACACGTCTTCCTGCCCGGCATCAGCGGCCTGGAACACCTGGCCGAGGGCCGCTGGTGAGCAGCGCCGTCCCTCGGCCCCGCCCCCGAACCCGGACATCATCCCGAACCCGGACATCATGAGGAGAAGTAGTCGTGTGGTCGTCCCCCTACGCCTGGCGAGGCGTCGCGGCCGTCGTTCTCGGCCTGATCGCGGTCATCTGGCCGGGCATCACCGTCGGCGCCCTCGTCGTCCTGTTCGCCGTGAACTGCTTGATGAGCGCCGGGAACGACGCCGCCATCGCGTTCCGCGGTGACCGCGCCGGGCCCGTCGTCGGTCATCTCCTGCTGGCGTTCATCGCCCTCGCCGCCGGGGCGACCGCTCTGGTGTGGCCCGGCATCACCGCCCTGGTGCTCGCCGTGTGGATCGCGAGCTGGGCGATCGTCGTCGGCCTGTTCGAGATCGGCTTCTCCTTCCGGCGCGGCGCGCTCGCCGGGAACCGGGCGATGTGGCTCCTGAACGGACTGGCCACGCTGGCCTTCGGCGTCGTCCTCGCCATCCGCCCCGACGTCGGAGTCCTCACCCTCGCCGCCCTCTTCGTCTTCTGGGCGATCGTCCACGGAGTCTCCACCCTCGCCATCGCCGCACACGGCAGGCCCCGTACGCGGCCCAAGGACAACGGCCCACTCGTCGTCTGAGCCGCCTGCGCAGTCGGTCGCATCCACCATGCGGGCGGGACCTCGCCGAAAGGTCCCGCCGCCGTCTTCAATGAGTCGTACGGCAACGGCTCATGCGGCGATTCGGCATACAGCAGTGGGACGTGCGGCGATGGGTCATACCGCGGTGGGCCGTGCGACCGGGCTCAGAAGCGGTCCGGGGCACGCTCCGGGAGCGGAGACCCGGGGAGCACGTCCCGCTTCTGGTTCTTCCGCGCCTCCGCGTTCGAGTCGGCCGTCGCCTCGCAGGTCACGTCCTTCGCCGGGCGCTTGCCGGTCAGCAGGTAGTCGGTGACCGTGCCGTCCGTGCACGCGTTGCCGTTCGGATAGACGCCATGGCCCTCGCCGCCGAGGACGGTGACCATTTTCGAGCCCTTCAGGTCGGCGTGCAGGGCCTGACCGCTGGGCAGCGGAGTCTGCGAGTCCCACTCGTTCTGGACGACCAGGGAGCCGACCTTGTTGTTCACCCTGGTCGCCGGTTCCACTGACTTGTCCCAGAACGCACAGGGCTTGATGCTCGACGCGAAGTCACCGTAGAGCGGGTATCGGCCCTTGTCCTCGATGGCGTCCTGCCGGTAGCTCTCAGGATCGCGGGACCACGCCGCCGAGTTGTCGCCGCACACCACGGCCAGGAAGCTCGCCGTCATGTTGTCGGACGGCACCTCGGCGGAATCGGCGGCGGCGCCCGCGGTCCCGGTCCCCTCGGGTCCGTCGAACTCCGCGAGCTTCTTCGCGGAGGCGGGCCCCAGCGGCGTGACGTGAGGCGGGCCGCGCGGTTTGGTGATGCTGTGACGCATTACCGTGCCAGTGCGCCGCACGCAGCGCTCGCCGAGACGTCACCAGGCCCGGCTCCGTTCCCCATCGGCCGGCCTCGTCCACCGGGAGCCAACTGACTCCTGTCCCGGGACAACACGAGCCTCGTCGGAGTAAGTTCGGCTCCCCGGAGGTGAAGGCGGGCGATGTCCGTAGCGACCAACCTGGCGAGCTGAGCGCGCTCGGCTCTGACCAACCCGGATGAGAGGAACCTACATGGATGATGACGCTCTCCTGGCAGAGCAGATGGCCTACTACAGGGCCGGCGCGGCCGAATACGACCGGCCCTACGCAGAGCATGAAGACCTGAAGGAGCTGCTGGCTGTCGTCGATGACCTCCCGATTGCCGGGGATGTGCTGGAGTTGGCCTGCGGAACGGGCCAGTGGACGCCGCGGCTTGCCGAGCGGGCACGTTCGGTGACGGCTGTCGACGCGGCAGCCGAAGTGTTGACCCTCGCTCGTGCGCGCACCACATCCCCCACCGTCCGGTTCATTCAGGCCGACCTGTTCGAGTGGCAGCCGCCACGCCGCTACGACACCGTGTTCTTCGCCTTCTGGCTCTCCCATGTCCCACCGACGCGGTTGCCCGACTTCTGGAACAGAGTCGCCGCCGCGCTCGCGCCAGTCGGCAAAGCGATCTTCATCGACGACGGTCCCGCCGCAGCCGCATACGAGGAAGTCCTCGCGAACCAGTCGGCCCCGGCGGCGCTGCGCCGACTCGATGACGGTAGCCAGTACCGCATTGTGAAGGTATTCCACAATGCCGAGACCCTCACGAACGACCTCACGGCTCTGGGCTGGTCGGTCCGCATCCGGACCAAGGCCGGGAACTTCATCGGCATCGCAGAACCACCGACCACCCCTGGCCAAGAGGCCCCACCCACGGGTGGCGGGGAGAACCCCCTGCCACCTCCGGCGCCACCCGGCCGAAGCCAAGATTCTTAGTTCAGAGAAGCTAGCGGGAGTACCGGCAGGTCAGGGGCTGCTCCGTTGGTTTTTCGGCGAGTACTACTGGGACCTCCCGTTGTGTGACTTCGTCCAGCACGTTGGCCGCCGACTGCGCGAGCAACTCAACAGGATCAGGTGGGCCGCCCCGGTCAGGTGGAGGGGCCCTTGCCCTCCTCGGTAATGCTCTTCAGCCGGGTGACGGCGGACACGGCGGTGGGCCAGCCTGCGTAGAAGGCCAGGTGGGTCAAAGCCTCGGTGAGCTCTTCCTCGGACAGGCCGTTGTCGAGAGCCAGCTTGAGGTGGAAGCCGAGTTGCTCGGTCCGGTAGAGCGCGGCGAGTGCGGTGACGGTGACCAGGCTACGGTCGCGTGGGGACAGCTCGGCGCGCTCCCAGACATCGCCGAAAAGGACCTCATCGGTCAGCTCGACCAGCTTGGGGGCTACAGAGGCCAGAGCCTGTAGTGCGCCCTTCTGGGCCACGGTGTGACTCCTTGTAGTGGTGGGGTTGAGGCGGTTTACGGGGTGGCCACAGGTAGGTGGTACGCCAGGCCGCGCAAGCCGGTGTCATGGTCCGCCGGAAGGCACCGAAGAAGGCGCGATGGCCAGGGCGCCGCCGACCTGACGGACAGTCTTGACGGTTCACGCCGACGACACCTGCGCGACCGGCGGCGGCATGATCAGGGGGCCGCCTGGGCCGGAGACACCCGCAGGCTTGGGGCGGCCTGCATGACGAGTTGGCCGTTGACGAGCGTGTGTGTCGCGGTGGGCAGGCCGTGGTGGTCGTGGACGACGACGAGGTCGGCCAGGGCGCCGGGGCGGAGCACTCCGCGGTCGTCGAGGCCGACGATCGCGGCCGGCCGGGCGGAGGCAAGTGCGACCGCCGCGGGCAAGTCGCAGACACCGACCGCGGCCAGTTTGAAGACGGCCCGCAGCAGGGCGGCCGGGGCGTAGTCGGAGCACACGGCGCCGGCCAGGCCGGCCGCGATGGCGTCGGCTGCCCCCAGCCGGTTGATGTGGGATCTGCCGCGCAGCAGGTTCGGCGCACCCACCACGTTGGCCAAGCCGAGGTCGGCCACGGCCTTGGCGGCTCCGATCGTGACCGGGAATTCGAAGACGTCCGCGCCGAGTTCGGCCATGGCCTGGACCGAGGCTTCGGTCGGGTCGTCGTGAGAGGCGAATCGAATGCCGCGTCGGCGCGCCTGAGCGGCCAACGCACGGATCTCGAGCGCCGTCTTGGCGGCCGAAACGCCGTCGCCGGCTTGGATCACCTCCTCCGGCGTGTGGTCCATGGCTGACACCAGTCGCGCTTCGGACCGGCGCAACGCTTCCGTGGCGAGCGCGACCGACCGGGGCTGGGTCACTTCACACCGCAGGTGCAGTTCGTGGCGGACGAGGGCATCGTCTCGAAGCTGCTGAATGGTCGCCCACTGTAGCTGCGCGCGGTCGATGGATCGCGCTCCGTCGTCCAGGTCGATGAAGGCGACCGCTTGGACGGCGGTGGTGATTCCGGCAAGGGCGAAGTGCCGATCGGTTTCGACGAAGGCGAGCGTCGGCTCGAACTCCGCTGAGGGACGGGGTTGCCACTGGCGTTCGATGGCGTCGGTGTGCAGATCGACCAACCCGGGAATGAGGAAACCGCCGCGGGCGTCCAGTCTCGCGGTGTGCCGGGTCGGTCGAGGTCCGAGCGCGGAGATGCAGCCGTCCTCCAGTTCGACACTGCCTTCGACGACTCGGTCGGGGAGCACGATCCGGGCGTTGTCGATGCCCGTGAGCTGCTGCGTGTGGGGTGTGCTCATAGGGACATCGCCGCCGGTGCCGTGTCATGCGCGCTGAAGTCGGCGACGACCGCGGCATGGTCGGACGGCCATGTCCCGTCGGCATCGGCCTGGTTTCCGGCCAGGAAGGCGGATTGGACGTGCCCGCGGCTGGCCGGCGCGGTGTGGTGTATGTCGGTTGGGCTGGTCCCGACGAAGATGTAGTCGATACGTGTGTTGGGCTGGCCGCGAGTGCCGACCAACGGGTTGGCCCGATCCCAGGTCCAGCCGGGGACGGCGGGGTCGAGGAACGACCAGGCGTCGAAGAAGCAGGTCTCGGCCATGTCCGGGGCGCTGGTCTTGCCGAGCAGCAGACGGATCTCGTCGGAGTCGGGCTCGGCGTTGAAGTCGCCGGTGACGATCGGCGGGAACGGGTGTCCGAGCGAGCGGGCGACGACGAAGTCGGTCAGGGCTGCCGCTTGGCGGGTGCGGATGGCCGACTGGGCGAACGGTGCGTTGAGGTGTGTGGTGAAGAAGGGGATCGTCCCAGCGGGCCCGTTGATGAGCGCATGCAGGACTTTGCGTCCCTCGTCCCGGTCGGTCGGGGCTGGTAGCCGCAGTTCGGCCTGTTCAAGGATGGGCCAGCGGCTGAGGATTGCGTTGCCGATCTGGGTCCGGCCCGGTGCGGTCGGCAGAGCGGGTTGCCAGAGCCACTGCATTCCGAGCTGATCGGCGAGGTGGGCGGCCAGGTTGCCGTCCTCGTCGGACCAGACTTCCTGCAGACCGATGAGGTCGGAGTCGAGCCCGCCGAGAGTGGCGACCATGCTCTCGCGTCGTCGGCGCCAGTCACCGTACTTGCTCCACAGATTCCAGCTCACGACCCGAATGTGTTCGGGTCGGGCCAGTTCGGTGGCGGGTGTGTCCACGAGTAGATATGTCCTTTCCAGGAGCTGGGTAGCGGAATCAGGTGTCGTCAGGGCCAGAATCAGGGCCTCTGGCCGAAGTCGAAGCGGTAGCGGATCACGTCCGGCCGGCTCCAGCTGACTCCGTACTCGATCTTGCGCTGGGTCAGGGTGTCGACGACGCAGCCTTCGCTGCGCCAGATCGGCGGACGTCCCTCCAGCTTGAGCGACGTGGCGACCTCGGCGTCGGGTACTTCCATGGTGGCGGAGTTCCACAGGCGTCCGGGTTGGCAGCCGATCGCCCGGAGGGTCTGGTAGAGCGAACCGCCGAAGGCGACTCGCTCGCGAAGATCGCTCGCCAGGGCCGCCGGGATGTGAGTCGTGGTGAGAGCGGCGACCAGCCCGTCGACGTAGCCGAGCCGGACCAGGCGCACCACCTTGGCCGCCGAGGCGAGTTCGAGATGTGTGCGGACGTCGGCGGGCGGCCGCATCAGGTCCACGCTGACGATCTTCGTCTCGGGCACGCCTCCCGCACGCCGAATGGTCTCGCTCCAACTCGGGGCGCCATGGGCGTTCAAGACGAAGTCGATGCGACGCGCCACGAATGTTCCGGCACCGCGCGCACGGCGTACGAGGTGACGACGTTCGAGCTCTTGCAGTGCCGCGCGGGCCGTCACGCGACTGATGTTGTGTCGCGCGGCAAGTTCGTGCTCCGAGGGCAACCGCTCGCCCGGCTGGGCTGATGCGATCTCCTGCTGCAGATGGTCGGCCACCGCCACATACGTCGAGACACCCGGATCGAGAGTTGGTGGGTCGTCGTCGGGGGCGGCGTTCGGGGCGGAGGGGCCTGGGTCTGAGGGCTTTGTCGGTTCCGGCACAGGTGGAACATTACGCCAGAAGGTTTGCCGCTGGTAGCCGACTCTCGAACTTTTCAAGCGAGGTGATAAGGCAACTTCCCCGACCGTGAGCAGCCTGATTCGCCCAAATCTAGGGGTGATCCCGCGGCTCAGACTGTCGCGGTGAACGTTAGGTGAACACACATTCCGCCACTTGATAAGGCATCTCGCGCTTGCTTTGCTCGTCGGCGTGAACCGCGAACGACGCAGCGAACTGCTGGCCGCCGCCGATACCGGGGCGTTGCTCGAACTTGCCGAACGGTGCCTCAACCGCAACGAGTTCCGCGTGGAGATGCCGCCCCGAACGGGCCTGGTGCTGCTGCAGTTGCGTGACCCGATCACCGGTGAACGCTTCTATCTCGCCGAAGTGGTGGTCACTGAGGCCACCGTCGAGAGCAATGGGCACACCGGCTGGTCTCTGCGCATGGGTACCGATCGGCTGGCCGCCCTGGCCGCCGCGGTCTGCGACGTAGAGATCGAGGCGGCCGGGCCATGGGCCGATGAGGTCGTCGCGCTGTGCACGCACACCGCAGCCGCAGCCGACGAACGGGACAAGCAGGAGGAGGCGCTGATGCGCTTGACCGACATGGTGGTGACGCGATGAGCGCGCACCCACCCCACAAACACGTCACTTCGAGCGTCGGTGGCGACCGCGCGACCGAGATCTTCCGGGCCCTGCTGAGCGCTGCCGCGCAGCCCGGCCGGCTCACCGCGCTGCCGGTCACGGAGCGTGCGCAGTACGGCCCGGCCGTTGCGCTCGCCGCGCTCGCTCACCCCGGCACGAGCATCGCCATCCACCCGAGCACCGATGCCCGCGCCTCGGCGCTGGCCGAGCAGATCGCCCGCCACACCGGCGCCCGTCCGGGCTCGATCGAGAACGCGGAGTTGGTTGCCGCCCTGAACGGTCTCGACGGCCCGGCGGCGGCAAGACTTCGCGTGGGCACCGCGTCCGACCCGGGCCTGGGCGCCCAGGTCTTCGTCGGCTGCCGTTCACTGCGGGCCATTGGCGCGTCGAGTACCTCCGTCGACGGATCACTGCGGGCTACTGACTCGTTGAGCACGTCCACCGACGGATCACTGCGGGCCGTCGACCCGTCGAGCACGTCCATCGACTTCGACGTCTGCCTGAACGTGTCCGGGCCCGGAGTCGACGGCCAACGCCGGATCGGGGTCGTGGGCCTTGACCCGGCCGGCGTGGCGCATCGCAACGCTGCTTGTTCGAGCTTTCCCGACGGATTCGACCTGTGGCTGCTCGATCAGGACGGACTGATCTGCGGCCTGCCGCGCTCGACGCGAATCGAGCTTGTCACGGAGGCGACGGTATGACCGTCCAGCCCGCGGACCCGAGACCGGCCGGCCCTGATGACCTCACCGGGCCAGGCGGTCAATCCAATCTGCGCGCCGTGCTGCATGCCGAGCAGCTCAAGCGCGCTCGGCTCGACTCCGCCGCAAGCGCCCCCTTGCAGGACGAACAGATCACCGAGCGGCTCGGTCAGGCTGTGGAGCGCGCGATGGCCGAAGGCGCGGTCTGGTCTCCCGCGCTCGCGGCCCAAGCGGTTCGGCAGGCCGAGGGCGACTCCGTCGAGGCCGCGCACCTGCTGCGCGCCCACCGGCTGCGCCTCCCGCGGCTCGCCGTGACCGAGCCGATCTCGACCGACGAGATGCGACTGCTGCGGCGCATCGTGCCCTCGCAGCAGGGACCGGATACCGGCCCCCAGCGCCTCGGCTCCAGTAGCGACTACTCCGCCCGGCTGCTTGACACCACCTCCGCGCCGCCAACCTCCGCGCCGCTCACCTCCGCGCCGCTCACCGTCGTGCCGCCCGGCGCCGCGCCCGGCCCGGACGCCGGACCCACGGACGGGGACGTCGCTCCCGACGCGCCGCCCCCGCGGCTGAGCGCTCTCCTGCGCGAGCTCGACCTCCTCGCGCCCCGGGATACCGCGGAGGCGGAGCCGCATGACCTCACCCGACAGCCACTGTCCGGACCGACACCGCGGTCCGCTCGCCTGACGATGATGGCTCGCGCCGACTCCACCGCGATCATCACCATGGCCTACCAGACGACCTACGTCGCCGACCACGCGGCGGAGTACCCGACATTGAGCGAGCTGCGCTACGGTCGCCTGCCGCTCGCCGTCCCCCATGGCAGGACCGGCGGCCGGGTGGTCATCGGCACGGTTCCCGTCACCGAAGCCGAGGTGGTCGCGGACCTCGACGGCCCGAACCATGACGAGCGCTACTTCGATGCCGGCTACGGAGCCTGCCTCGGGCATCTGGAGACCAAAGCCATCGCCATCGCCCTGCTCGACGTAGCGGTCGAGCAAGCCGGCCCCGGCAGCACGCTCGCGCACACCGTGGAACGAGGTCTCGACGGCCTGGACGCCGCGGGACTGCTCGCGAGCCTGAAGCTGCCCCGCTACGTCAGCTTCCAGGCCAAGCTGGAGCGCAAGCTGGCCACTCGCACTCGACGGAGCGTCGCAGCTGCCGACGTGGCACAGGGCGGTGACCCGCATGACTGAGCGCACCACGGCTCTCACCCGGCTGCTCCTGGAACCCCGTGACCCCGCCGACAGCCCCGCAGCCACGTTCGCGTTCCTGGACGAGGACACCAAGCGTCGGATGCGTCGCGCGCTGCTTCTGGCCGTCGCCGTCCCCGGATATCAAGTGCCGTTCAATTCCCAGGACATGCCCGTTCCGCGTGGCTGGGGCACCGGAGGACTTCAGGTCACGCTGGCCGTCCTCACGGCCGCCGACGTACTCAAGGTGATCGATCAGGGCGAGGACGACGGCGTCAACGCGGCACACCTGCGCCGCTTCATCGTCAACGTCAGCGACGTCAAGACCACAACCGACGCCCGCGAAGCCACTCTGATCCAGACCCGCCACCGTATCCCCGAGACCGCTCTTGACGAAGACCAGATCCTGATCTCGCAGGTACCCGAGCCCGATCCGCTCAGCATCGTCGAGCCTGACCCGGCCCGCCGGGCCACGATGCACGCCGAGGCCGACTACTGCGACATCTGGCTCGGGCTGTACGAGGACCAGGTCACCCGGGGCACACTCAGCCGGGCCGTCGGCCACCCCTGTCAGGTCGCCGATCACTACGTCATCGCCCCGTCTCCCATCCCGCTGTGGGACATTCCCAGGCTCGACAACGCGCGGCATCTGATGCTCTTCGGGGCCGGTCGGGAAGGACGCGTCTACGCCATCCCCCCGCACACCCCCGTCTCCCCGCTGACCTTCGACGACCTTCCGCTGCAGCACGGCCGGGACAGCGAACGCCGCTGCGACCGGTGCGGGTCGTCCCGGTCACTCCTCGTCGAAGTGCGGGCCGGCTCCGGTTCGCTGTGGGCCTGCAGCGACACCGACTGGTGTCAACGCCACCAGAAGGGCAAGCAATGACCGACTGGGCACTTCGTGTGCGCGGACTGACCAAGCACTACCCGCGCAGGAACCACCGCCGTCGAGGAGACGACGAAGCCCTAACGGCGCTTGTCGCGGCCCGTGATGTGACGTTCGATCTGCAGCCGGGTGAGGCATTGGGTCTCGTGGGCGCATCCGGATCGGGCAAATCCAGCGTGCTGAAGTGTGTTGCCGGTATCCAGCCCGCCACCCGTGGACAGGTATTCCTGCGCAGTGTCGAAGGCGGCACCCGGGACCTGTTGACCCTCTCGGCCGCCCAACGTCGAGCGCTGCACCGCGGCCATCTGGCCATCGTCCACCAGAATCCCGCCGACGGCGTGCGCCTCGATCTCAGCGCGGGTGCCAACATCGCCCGTCCGCTGCTGGCCGCCGGCGCACGCAACTTCACAGCGATCCGACGCGAGGTGGCCGGTTTCCTCGACCGGGTCGAGATCCCCCGGCACCGCATGGACGACAAGACCGGCACCTTCTCCGGCGGGATGCGTCAGCGCGTCCAGATCGCGGCCGCCCTCGCCGGCAGACCACACGTGCTGCTGCTCGACGAGCCGACCACCGGCCTGGACGCCGCGGCGGCCGCCTCCGTCCTGGACGTCATCCAGGACCTCCTCACCGAACTGGCGGTCAGCACCCTCGTGGTCTCACACGACTTCTCCGTCATCGAACAACTCTGCACCCGAACCCTCGTCATGAAGGACGGCACCATCATCGAGAACGCCCTGACCGATCAACTGCTGGAAGACCCGCACCACCCCTACAGCCAAGAACTGGTCTCGGCGGCCCGCGGATGAACAGCCAACACCACAGCGTCGGCCTTCGCATTCGCCGGCTGACCAAGACCTTCACCGTGCACCGTGTCGCCCGTACCGTCATCGGCATCCACGACGTCAGCCTCGACCTGCCCGCCGGCGAACACCTCACCCTCACCGGGCCCAGCGGCAGCGGCAAGTCGACACTCCTGCGCTGCGTCTACGGCACCTACCGGCCCACCAGCGGCCGCATAGTCCTCACCGACACCGCCGGTCAGAACCACGAGCTGACCAACACCAGCCCACCCCAACTGGCCGCACTGCGCCGACGCTTCGTCGGATACGTCTCCCAGTTCCTGTCGATCGAGCCCCGCCGAAGCGCACGTCAGATCGTCAGCACGGCAGCCCGCCGCCACGGCATGGATCCATCGGCCGCCGAGGCGGCCACAAGGGAGCTGCTCGACCGGCTGGCCGTGGACGAACAGGTCTGGGACCTGCCCGTCAGCCTGCTCTCCGGCGGCGAGAAACAACGGATCAACCTGGCCCGCACATTCATCGCACCCACCCCCGTTCTGCTGCTCGACGAGCCCACCGCATCCCTGGACCCCACCAACGCGCACCACGTCATGGCCCAGGTCGAACGCCTGCGCGCCGCGGGCACGACGGTCCTGTCCGTACTGCACGACCCCGAACTCGCCGAGCGATTCGCGACGCGGAGCGTTGCTCTGAGCCGTCCCCGCACCCCCGCTCCGCCCGATGCATCGGAGGTAGGCCGATGACCCGGCCCCCGATCCACCCGACGCCTGCACCGCGCCATGAACTCCACCCCGTACTCCTCGCGGCGGCCGATGCCGCCCAGCGGACCTACCGCGACGCCCGCGCCGCACACAGCCGCGCCGAACTCGAGGCCATCGTCGGCGTCGGTGCCGACGGCACCCCCACGATGTATCTCGACGAGCTCGTCGAAGTGTCGATCATGGAGGCCAGTGCCGCCTACGGTGTCAACGTCCTGTCCGAGGAGGCCGGCTTCCTCGATCGTGGCTCAGCCTTGACGCTCGTCATCGACCCGCTGGACGGCAGCGCGAATGCCGCCGCGGGCGTACCGCTGGCCTGTTTCAGCGCCGCCCTCGCCGAGGAGACCCGCTTCACACAGGCGCTGACCCGCTGGCTGGACGGCAATCGGCAATGGGCAGCCGCCTACGGAGCAGGCGCCGGTCCCGAGCCGCTGTACACCACCGGGCGCCGCGACCTCAGCGGAGCCGCCCTGTCGCTGCTGCGTCCCCAGACCGCGAACCGACCGGCCTGGGAGCGGCTCAGTCGGCAGGCCGGCCGCGTGCGGGTCCTGTCCTGCTCGACCCTCGAATCGGCGCTGGTGCTCACCGGAGCCGTTGACGCTTTCGCCGATCCTGGTGGCGACATCCACCGTCTCGTCGATCTGGCGGCCGCCGTCGTGCTCGCCGGCGCCGCCGGTGGTTGCGTGCTCGACGCCCAGGACCGGCCCATCGAACTCGACCTCGATCTGACGCGCCGGTGGAGTGGCATCGTCGCCGCCACACCTGAACTCGCTCGTGCCGTCCAAGACCAGATTGCCGGGTGAACGGGTCATGGCTGTGTCCCGAGAACCGCGCCCGCCCTCACTGAGCGAGCGGGTCGCATATGCCGCCAACCGGGCCGGCACAGGTGCACGACGCATACGGATCCCGGCCCGGTGGGCCCCGCTGCTGCTGATGAGCCCGGCCCTGGTGCTGCTGGGCACCTTCGTCCTGGTCCCGGTCGTCGTCGTCGCGCTGCTCTCGCTGTTCGACTACGACCTGCTCGCCGGAACCACCCATTACGTCAGCCTGGGCAATTACCGAACCGCTCTGAGCGGTGGCCAGTTGCAGCAGGGTATCCGGCACACCCTGCTGTACTGGCTGCTGACGGTGCCGTCCATCGTCGGCCTCGGTCTGGCGATCTCATTGGCGATCAACACGCTGACCCGCGGCCGCAGCTTCTGGCGGACCGCCTACTTCCTACCGGCCGCGTCAACGCTGGCCGCCATGTCGGTGGTCTGGACCTGGGCGTTCTACCCGACGAGCGGGGTCATCGACTCGGCCCTCGGGCGCCTCACCGGTACCACGGACTGGCTCCACTCGACCACGCTGGCCCTGCCCGCCGTGGCCATCGTCGGCAGTTGGCAAGGCATCGGATCGTCCATGATCATGTGTCTCGCCGGACTGAACAACGTCAACCCGGACCTGCTTGAGGCGGCCCGGCTCGACCGGGCCGGAGCGTGGGCCCGGCTGTGGCACGTCACCCTCCCCGCCCTGGGACCGGCCCTCGTCTTCAGCATCGTCGTCGCCACCCGCAACTCACTCAGCGTCTTCGATCAGATCCAGGTCATGACCCAGGGCGGACCGGTTCGATCCAGCACCACACTGTCCTTCCTGATGTGGCAGCGCGCCATCACCTTCGGCGACATCGGCGGCGGCTCGGTCATCAGCCTGACGCTGCTCGGCCTGGTCCTGGCCGCGACCTTCCTGCAAATGCGCAGCTTCGGGGCCCGGTGGGAATCGGCGGGCCGCCGATGACGACCACCACCGACCCGGCGGGCCGGACCACACGCCCCGCCCGGCGCGCGAGCAGCCGACCGTCGAAGCGACCTCCCACCGCCCGCGGCAAGGCGCACCCCGCGTTCAGGGAACACCGGCGGGCCGCCGGGCAGGCCGGCCTTCATGTGACCCTCGGTTTCGGCGCCGTCATCATGCTCTTCCCGTTCTATGTGATGCTGCGCTCGGCGTTCACGGCCGAGCCCTACATCCTCGACGGCAGCCTCGGCCTGTCCCACCTCACGCTCGCCAACTTCTCGACCGCCTGGCACAGCGCACCCTGGGGCCAGTACTACCTGTCCAGCGTCCTGAGCACCGGCCTGATCTTCGCCCTGCAAATAGTGACCAGCCTCCCCGCCGGCTACGCCCTGGCCCGGCTGCGGTTCCGCGGCGCCCGCATGGGCTTCTGGGTCGTACTCGCCTGTTTCATCGTCCCGACCCAAGTGATCGCCATCCCCAACTACGTCGTCCTGTCCCGGGCCGGCCTGAACGACACCCTCGCGGGACTCATCATCCCCTTCGCGAGCAGCGCGTTCGGGATCTACCTGATGCGCCAGTTCATCCTCTCCATCCCGCAGAGCCTCTTCGATGCCGCTCGGCTCGATCGCGTGGGGCCGGTCGCGATGGTCTGGCGCGTCGTTCTCCCCAACGTCAAACCAGCCGTCCTCGCTCTCGGCGTCTTCAGCGTCATCGGACACTGGAACGACCTGTTCTGGCCCAGCGTGATCCTGCGCACCACCACCCATGCCACCGTGCCCTACGGCATCACCCAGTTCGCCTCGCAAGAAGCCGGCTCCAACTACGGAGCCCAGATGGCAGCCGCGACCCTCGCCGTAACCCCGCTCCTGCTCGGCTTCCTGCTCTGCCAGCGCCACTTCGTCCGCGGCCTCACTCTGACCCGCGGCATCGACTGACCCAGGCGAATCCCCTCGCATCCCCTACCAGAGAGCGACTCAGCCATGAACCTCCACACACCCGTCACCCGCCGCCAAGCGCTCGGCGGCATCGGAGCCCTGTCACTCACCGGCCTGCTCGCTGCCTGCGGCGGCGGCAACTCCGGTGCCAAATCGGCCGGTCAGCAGACCATCGAGCTCGTCACGATCAACTTCCCGCCGTATCTGACCTCGATCGCCGGCCAGGTCGGTTCGGCCTACACGGCACGCACCGGCACCGCCGTCAAGGTGATCAACACCGGCGCCAACGGCTACGGCGCCGTCGACACCAGGGTCAAATCCGACCTCGCAGCCGGCCACACCGACGCGATCGCCATGATCGCGATGAGCTCCATCGGCAACTACATCGACGCCAACCGCGCCGTGTCCCTCGACGGTCTCATCGGCACCAGCCACTTCAACGCCGGCCAGCTCTACCCGTCGCTGCTGAGCTTCGGCCAGTCCGAGGGACACACCTACGCCATCCCCTACTCGGTTGCGACCCTGATCACCTACTACAACGCCGACGCGTTCCGTACAGCCGGCCTCGACCCCGACAAGCCACCGACAACCTTCTCCGAACTTCGTGACTACGCCCAACAACTCGTCTCGTCCAAGGCCGTCAAGTACGGCGCGACCTTCGGCAACGATCACAGCGCGAACGCAGCCTTCCAGAACTTCCTGTTCTGCAACGGAGGTTCGATGCTCAGCGAGGACGGCAAAACACCGCTGTTCAACCAGCAGCCCGGAGTCGAGGTCGTCCAGTTCTGGGCCAAACTGTTCCGCGACGGGCTCGGGCAGACCATGACCCAGGCCGAGGAAGCAGCCGCGTTCGGGCGCGGCGACCTCGGCATCATGATCAACTTCAGTTCCAACATCCAAACCCTGGCAGGCGGCGCCAAGTTCGACATACGCACAGCGCAACTGCCCATACCCGACGGCGGCACCCTGCGCTGCGCGGCCGGCGGCGCGGCGTTCGTCGTACTGACCAAGGACCCACAAGCCCAGAAGGCCGCGATGCACGCGATCACGGAGCTGGTCAGCCCGCAGGGCATCACCACCCTGGTCAAGGCCAGCGGCTACTCCCCGGTCAACAAGACCGCTGCCACCAACCCCCGGTACCTCGGCGACTTCTTCGCCCAGCACCCGCTGTACGCGCCCGGCACCAAACAGATGGACAGCCTCGTCCGCTGGTTCGCCTGGCCCGGCCAGAACTCCGTCGAGATCACCAGCGACCTCGACCAGCAGATGGTGCTCGCCCTCCGCGGCTCGAAGCCGGCCGCGGCAGCGCTCGACGACGCCGCCAAGCAAGCACAGAGCCTGCTCGCCTCATGACCAACACGACCAGCCTCCGCCACCCCACGCCCGAGCACTCCGCGGCCCCCCGCCGCGTCGGCGTGCGCTGTACCAACCTGTCCAAGGCGTTCGAGCACAGCGCACAACCGGCATTGGACGACGTCAGCCTCGACATCCCCGCAGGCGGCATCACCGTCCTGCTCGGCCCGAGCGGATGCGGCAAGACAACCCTGCTTCGGTGCATCAGCGGACTCGAACAGCCCGGTTCCGGACTCATCGAGATCGACGACACCGACGTCACCGAGACCGCCGCCGAAGACCGTGGCGTCGCCATGGTGTTCCAGAACTATGGGCTCTACCCGAACAAGACCGTACTGGCCAACATCGAATTCCCGCTGCGCATGGCCGGCGTCGACCGCACCACCCGCCGCCGCCGAGCGACACACATCGCCGAAATGCTCCGGCTCGACGAACTCGTCAACCGCAAGCCGGCCCAGCTCTCGGGCGGCCAGCGCCAGCGGGTCGGCATCGGCCGAGCACTCGTGCGCGAACCAGATGTGCTGCTCATGGACGAGCCGTTCTCGAACCTCGACGCCGAACTACGCACCACCATGCGGGCCGAACTACTCACCCTGCAACGGCAGCTCGGCACAACGATGATATTCGTGACCCACGACCAGATCGAAGCGCTCTCGGTCGCCGACCAACTCGTGATCATGCGCCAAGGCCGGATCGAACAGGCCGGGCCGCCAGAGCAGGTCTTCGACGACCCGGCCACCGAGTTCGTCGGTACGTTCCTGGGCGGCATGAACATCCTGCCCACCGATCTGCTCTTCCCAGGACTGACCAACGCACCATCGGAACGATTCGGCATCCGGCCGCACGACCTGCATGACGGGCGCGGCACCGACGGTGACCTGCGGCTACGAGCAAAAGTCAGCATGAGCGAGCTACACGGACGCGACCGAGTCGTCCACCTCGACATCGCGGGCCACCACGTCCGCATGCTGACCAACGCCGCGAATCGGCCCCACGGCGACATCACGGTTCACGCGCGCCGGTCCGACCTGGTGTTCTTCAAGGAGAACGGCGCGCGCGCAAACGGCTGATGCCCCAGGACGTCGACCAGAACAAGATGGGGGGCGTGCGGCCGCGGACGCCCCTGCCGTACGCGACAGTGCACCGTCCAGTTCCGTGCCCGCATCGGGGGCACGACCGCACGACCGTCGGCCAACGACCAGACCCGCGAGCGGACTTCGGACCGCTGAGCAGGTCCGGCGAAGTCCGACACGGTTCGACAGCGCCCTGAAGGGGCGCGGGGCTGTATCGATGTGCGGCTCTGCCGCGGTGGGGGTCCCCTGTTCGAGCGAAGCCGAGAACTCGGGGGAGCGACCGGCCACGATGGTGCCGCAGACTACCGACGGCATATCGCGGCACTTCCAGCGGAGCGCTCAGCCGGGGTCGCCGAGCTGGAAGCAGGTCTGGATGACGTCGGGTCGGCTCCATCCCTCGCCGCGGTGCAGCCGCTGACCGGTCTTGCGGTCGACCACGCAGCTGCTCGAATGCCACAGCGCGGGCTGCCCCTCAAGCTCAAGGTGCTTGGCGGCCTCCCCCGGCAGCGCGTCCATCCGACTGCGGACCCACAGGCGCCGCGGCTGGTAGCCGAAGGAGGTCAGCAGCTTGTACATCGAGCCGCCGCGGCTGAGCAGGTCTTCCAGGTTCGGGGCGAGATCGGCCCGGAACCAGACCCGCCCGAACATCGCGATGAGCCCGTCGACGTAGCACAGCCGCTCCACCAGGACCACCCGGCCATTGCGCGGAAGCTCCAGCTGGTCGCGGATCTCCGCCGGGGCCCGGATCGTCTCCGTCTTGATCACCTTCGTGTCCGGCCGGCCTCCGGCCCGGCGGACCGCTTCACTCCAGCTGGGCTGGGACGTCGGGCTGAGAACGAGTTCGAGACGCCTGGCCACGAAAGTGCCCTTCCCCCGGATCCGGGTGACCATGAACCGCCGCTCCAGCTCCTTCAACGCGGCCCTCGCGGTCAGCCTGCTCACCTGATGAGTCTCGGCGAGCTCATTCTCCGAAGGCAGCCGGGAACCCGGCGGCGACTCGGAGAATGCGGCCGCCAGTGAGTTGGCGAGCTGAAGGTAGGTGGCACTTTCGCCAGCCGTCCGCTTAACCATGACCAGCAGACTAGGAACCGGATGTGAAGCCATCTCACTGACAAGGTGAACAGCAGTCGAAGAACGTACTGATAACCCCGCAGGTTCACTACACAAGTCAACTGTTCGCTCTATAGGACGTGCTGCGGTCTTCAACTGCACCTCGCCTGGGACGAGTGCCTTTGAATACCTCGACCGCAAGTTCGAGCTTGCCAGTTATGACGGCGTTCATGCCCAGCTCGGCAAGCTGTTCAAAAGCGGTCCGATCGGCCGGTGAGCCGAGCTTTGCCAACGGCGAGGCAACTGCGATCGTCGACAATCCTTCGTCACGAAAACCATCCATGACGCTGGGCTCGTAATCCTTCGGCAGCACTCGTATCCACCGTGCACCAACGGCGCGGGCGCTCGCTATCTGGTCAACGCCATCGAGAGAGAAGATCCCGATGCCGGCCTGCGGGGAACGCTCGCGGATCAGCGATGCGATGGTAGGTGTGTAAGACGTGAACAGGCTGCGCCCCAGCGCACCGCGGCTCTCTACCGCGCCGACAAACCGATCGATCTCGTGACGTCCGGCGAACTTGACGTCCACGACGATGGAGCAGTCACCCGTCAGCGCCAGGAAGTCATCGAATTCGAGGAGATCGGGGAAGACTGCGCGAGCATCGGACAGAGAAACCGCATCCACGCGCTCGTGCCTTCCGCGGAGGCGGAGGAAATCGTCATCATGAAAGCAAACGATGTGGCCATCGGCCGTCAGGCGAACGTCGGTTTCGAGGATGTCCGCACCGGCGGACATCGCCAGTTCAAACGATCGTGCAGTGTTCTCGATCGCGAGATCGGGTGCGCCTCGATGTCCGATGACAGCCGGAGCGGTGCGATGCGTGTGAGTGTCCAACCAAAATGACATGGGCTGTTCCCTTTCGATACTTGTTGTCAGTGACGCCTGTCCGCTAGACCTGCCCGACGGGCACCGACTGGGCGGGCTCATAGGGTGGTCGCTGTTCTTCGGTGAGCCGCTGAGTGGACAGCCGCTGGCCGTTGGTGTCGAAGAGGTGGATGTCCGCCGGGTTCGCGACGCACGTGATCTCGGCGGGCACCGGATGGTCGGCGTGGATCCGCGCCCGGACCCGCTGGTCGCCGCCGATGCGGAACTGCACCAGGCGTTCCCGGCCCAGCAGTTCGTGTCCCTCCATCGTGCCCTGCAGCACGAGTTCCGCATCGGTGCTGTCCTCGGGGCCGGTCACCACCCGGAGGTCTTCCGGCCGGATGCCGAAGCAGCCGATCCGGTCCTCGGCCAGTGTGGCGCGCAGCACTGCCGGGACGATGACATCCGACCCTGGCGGTTCGAGGATGTTCATGGCGCCGAGGAAGGAGGCGACGAACCGGGTGGCGGGCTGTTGGTAGACGTGTTCGGGTGGGCCGTCCTGTTCGATGTGTCCGTCGCGCATCACGACGAGCCGGTCGGCGAGGGCGAGGGCTTCGGCCTGGTCGT
>NZ_JBSGBN010000115.1:0-31196 GCF_053601275.1 Streptomyces sp. NPDC004752
GCGGCCCCGGCGGCGCTCCCGGCGGCACCCGGGCGCTCGCCGAACCGCGCGCGCTCCCCCGCCGGTTCCTCCGCCCGGCCCTCCTCCGGATCGTCCTGATCTTCCGGGTGCGCGGCGAGCCACCGCTGGATGGCGATGCGCGCGGCCGGTGTGTGCGCGTGCTCCAGCCATTCCCGGGAGGGTTCGGAGGCCGGGTCCTGGCCCATGAGGAGTTGGACGGAGTCGCCGTCCCGCAGGACCGTGCTGAGGGTGGCCAGGCGGCCGTTGACGCGGGCACCGATGCAGGCGTGCGCGTCCTCGCCGTACTGGGCGTAGGCGGCGTCCACGCAGGTGGCTCCCTCGGGCAGCCCCAGCGTGCCGCCGTCGGGCCTGAAGACGGTGATCTCGCGGTCCTGGGCGAGGTCCTCGCGCAACGTCGACCAGAAGGTGTCGGGGTCGGGGGCGCCCCGCTGCCATTCGAGGAGCCGGGAGAGCCAGCCGGGGCGGGTCGGGTCGGCGCGCTCGCCGTCGGCCGCCGACGCGTGCTCGTCCCCGGGTGGGGCATAGGGGTTGCCGAGGGCGACCACGCCCGCCTCGGCGACGCGATGCATCTGGTGGGTGCGGATGAGGACTTCGACGACCTGGCGGTCCGCGCGGGCGACGGCGGTGTGCAGCGACTGGTACAGGTTGAACTTGGGTACGGCGATGAAGTCCTTGAACTCCGAGACGACGGGCGTCATGCAGGTGTGCAGCTCGCCCAGGACGCCGTAGCAGTCCGCGTCCTCGTTGACCAGTACGAGCAGGCGCCCGAAGTCGGCGCCGCGCAGCCGCCCGCGCTTGCGGGTCACGCGGTGCATGGAGACGAAGTGCCGCGGACGGATGAGGACTTCGGCCTGGATGCCGGCTTCGCGCAGGACCGTGCGGGCCTCGTCGGCGATCTGGGTGAGGGGGTCGTCGGGGCGGGCCGCGTTGTCGGCGATCAACTGCCGCGTGTGTTCGTACTCCTCGGGGTGGAGGATGGCGAAGACCAGGTCCTCCAGTTCGGTCTTGAGGGCCTGGACGCCCAGCCGCTCGGCGAGCGGGATCAGCACGTCGCGGGTCACCTTGGCGATCCGGGCCTGTTTCTCGGGGCGCATCACACCGAGGGTGCGCATGTTGTGCAGCCGGTCGGCGAGCTTGATCGACATCACCCGGACGTCGTTGCCGGTGGCGAGGAGCATCTTGCGGAAGGTCTCGGGCTCGGCGGCGGCCCCGTAGTCGACCTTCTCCAGTTTGGTGACCCCGTCGACGAGGTAGCGGACCTCCTCGCCGAACTGGTCCCGCACCTGGTCCAGCGTCACATCGGTGTCCTCGACGGTGTCGTGGAGCAGGGAGGCCGTCAAGGTCGTGGTCTCGGCGCCGAGTTCGGCGAGGATCAGGGTCACGGCGAGCGGGTGCGTGATGTACGGCTCGCCGCTCTTGCGCATCTGGCCGCGGTGCGAGGACTCCGCCAGAACGTAGGCGCGGCGCAGCGGTTCGAGGTCGGCGTCGGGGTGGTGGGCGCGGTGGGCGTCGACGACGTGGCCGATGGCGTCGGGCAGCCGATCGCGGGCGGCCGGGCCGAGCAGCGCGGCCCGGCCGAGCCGACGCAGGTCGATCCGGGGGCGGGCCTTCCTGCGGGGCGCTGTAGGGGCTACAGGACCAGGGGTCGCGGGGTTCGTGGCCTCCGCACTCATGGGCACCTCCGGCTCGTGGACCGGCGGACGGAGCCCCAGGGCGTACGTGGCTCAGGGATGGCAACGTTCCCCCGTCCGTGCCGGTGCTTGATGCTATCGAGCCCATCACGCCCGACTGACCGCCTCTCGCCAAGCGTGAAACGGATCACCCATTCGAGCGACGATCTGAAGGTTTACGGTTTACGCCAAGCGCTCAGCGGTCGGCCGTGGTTTCGAACCGGCACGAACCCCGCTGCCCGCGAATCCACGTGTCCAGGGCGGCCGAGGCCACGGTTCGCGTGGTCAGCGGGCCACATCGCATGGTCAGCGGGCCGCGTTTTCCAGCCACTCGGCGTCGATCTCGCCCTCGGCCACGATCACCGCGGGACCGGTCATCTCGATCTCGCCGTCCGGCCGCTCGGTGATCACGAGGCGTCCGCCGGGCACATCCACGGTGTAGGTCGCCGGGGCTCCGGTGACGGCCGGGTCGGTGCCGTCGCGGCGGGCGGCGGCCACGGCGACGGCGCACGCGCCCGTGCCGCACGAGCGGGTCTCGCCGGAGCCGCGCTCGTGCACGCGCATGGCGACGTGCCCAGGGCCGCGGTCGACGACGAACTCGATGTTGACCCCGTCGGGGTAGGCGGCGGCCGGGCTGAACGGGGGCTGGGCGAGGAGGTCGCCCGCGAGCCCGAGGTCGTCGACGAAGGCGACGGCATGCGGATTGCCCATGTTCACGTTCCGCGCGGGCCAGCTGCGCTCGCCGACGCTCACCGTCACGGCCCCCTCGGGCAGGCGCGCGCTGCCCATGCCGACCGTGACATCGCCGCCCTTGGCGATGTGGACGGTCTTCACGCCCGCGCGGGTGGCGATCGCGAGGTCGCCTTCGTCCGCATGTCCGGCGTGCTGGAGGTAGCGGGCGAACACCCGGACTCCGTTGCCGCACATCTCCGCGACCGAGCCGTCGCCGTTGCGGTAGTCCATGAACCATTCCGCTCGGGACGCCATCCCCGCGGCCTCCGGGTGCGCGGCGGAGCGCACCACATGCAGCACGCCGTCGCCGCCGATGCCGGCGCGGCGGTCGCACAGGGCGGCGACGGCGGCCGGGCTGAGGTCCAGGGCGTTCTCCGGGTCGGGGACGATCACGAAGTCGTTCTCGGTGCCATGACCCTTGAGGAAGGCGATCCGCGTGCTCATTCCTCGATCGTACGGGGTCGCTGTGACATCCCCGCGCGGCCGGTGACCGGCGCGACGGTTCCGCGCCCCGCTGCCCGGGGCGGCCGTGACCTGCGCGGAACGGTGCGCTGACGCGACGCCCCACCGGCGGGCGCGGCCGGGCAGCGGGCACGGCCGGGCAACGGGCGCAGGCAGGCAGCGAACGCAGGCGGGCAGCGGGCGGCTTTCGGTGGCGCGGCGGGCTGCTTCGGTGGCGCGGCGGGCTCAGTGACGCAGTCGGGCCACGCGCCACACGGCGAGGACCGCCACCACGGCCACGATCAGGACGTAGGCCAGGACGACGCGCCAGTCGGGGCGGCGGCCGGAGCCCCGCGGGGGCAGCCCCGGCAGGGTGTGCCCGACACGGCGGGCGGCCATCATGCCCCAGCCCGCGGAGCAGGAGCAGATCAGCAGGCCGAGCATCGCGATCACCGCGCCGCTGTCGCCGAAGTCGAAGGCGAGCGGGAAGGCGAACATCAGGGAGCCGACCGCGGCCAGGCCCACGATGGGGGCGGTCTGCCAGATCCGCAGCCGGCGCTGTGGGCGCAGCTCGACCTCGACCTCCGGACCGCCGGTGAACATCTCCTCGGGCTCCGGGCCGTCGGCGGTCACGCCGCCCGGCGTCTCATCGGGTCCGTCGGGGCTCAGACGGTCCTCACCGCGCTCCGCTTCGCCGCCGTCGGCGGTGCTGTGCTCGGTGCCTTGTGCGGTGTCGCGAGGGCCGGCCTCCATCGCCACGCGCCCTCCCAACTCGGACTCCACTTGGTCGATCGAAGCTCGATGATGGCATGGCGCCGGAGGCCCCGATGACCGGCGGCGCATCCCGATGCCATCACGTGATCAGGCTGTGACCGGTCGTTCGAGCAACGCCAGTGCGAGGTCCCGAAGTTCCGACCGGTCCGCCGCGGCCCCACTCAACCAGTGCACGCGCGGGTCGCGCCTGAACCATGAATCCTGGCGGCGTGCGAAGCGTTTGGTGGCACGTACGGTCTCCGATCGTGCCTCCTGTTCGGTGCAGTCACCGGACAGCGCCGCAAGGACCTGCTGGTAGCCGAGCGCGCGCGACGCCGTACGCCCCTCGCGCAGCCCCCGCGTCTCCAGGGCACGCACCTCGGCCACGAGGCCCGCCTCCCACATGCGGTCGACACGGTGCGCGATGCGCTCGTCGAGTTCGGGGCGGGCCACGTCGACGCCGATCTGGACCGTCTCGTACACCGAGTCATGACCGGGAAGGTTGGCGGTGAAGGGGCGGCCGGTGATCTCGATCACTTCCAGGGCGCGGACGATACGGCGGCCGTTGCTGGGCAGGATCGCCCGGGCGGCCTCGGGGTCGGCGGCAGCGAGGCGCGTGTGCAGCGCTCCTGAGCCGCGCTGCGCGAGCTCCTCCTCCAGCCGGCTCCTGACCTCGGGGTCGGTGCCGGGGAACTCCAGGTGGTCCACCGCGCCACGGACGTACAGGCCGGAGCCGCCGACCAGGACCGGCCAGCGCCCCTCGGCGAGCAGTGCCTCGATCCGGGCGCGGGCCAGTCTCTGGTACTCGGCGACGGAGGCGGCGACCGTGACGTCCCAGATGTCCAGCAGGTGGTGCGGGACGCCGCCGCGTTCCTCGGGTGTCAGCTTGGCGGTGCCGATGTCCATGCCGCGGTAGAGCTGCATGGAGTCGGCGTTGATCACCTCGCCGCCGAGCCGCTGGGCGAGGAAGACGCCCAGGTCGGACTTGCCCGCGGCGGTGGGTCCGACGACGGCGATGACTCGGGGGGCGGAGGGTGCACTGCTCACCGCACCAGTCTCCCAAACCCCGCGGCCGCGTCTCGAACGGGTTGTGCTACGGGTTGTGCGACGGCCGTTGCACGGCCCGCCCGGGAGGTTTCGGGACCGGCCCCGGGTTGCGTCGGGTCACGCGTGATTCCGCCCGCGCGGGTACCGTATGGAACGGATGTGGGCACTTCAGCCCGCCTTCTCGCACCCCTGTCAGGGGCCGCGGCGAGGGAGCCGCGGGGGCGGCGGGGGACGGTGCGGGTGCCCGCAGGCAACCGTCCCGCAAGGAAGGTGGACCATGGGTCTTTTCGACAATGTGAAGGCCAAGCTGGGCCCGGCCAAGGACAAGGTGTCCGACCTCGCGCAGCAGCACGGGGGCAAGATCCAGGACGGCCTCGACAAGGCCGCCAAGGTGGTCGACGAGAAGACCAAGGGCAAGTACAGCGACAAGATCCACGCGGGCACCGACAAGGCCAAGGACGCCATGGAACGGCTCGCGCACAAGGGCGGCTCCGAGGCGGACGGCGGCACGAGCGGGACCGCGGGAACCACGGGGGCAACGGAAACGAAGGGGACGGCTGGCACGCCACCGAAGACGCCCCCGCCGTCCTCCTGATCACGCGGGTCCGCGTCCGGGACGCGGACCCGCACGCCGTGGAACCAGGGCGGCGCGGACCGGGAAACCGGAGCGCCGCAGACCGTGGAGCCGCAGACCGTGGAATCGGGCCGTCGCAGATCCCGGTCCTAGGACCAGGCCGCCACCAGGTAGCCCACGCCGTAGGGCGCGTCGTCGTAGAGAAGTGTGCCGGTCAGGTCGGCACCCTCGGCCGCGCCCGCGAGGATCTGCCAGGGTGCACGGCCTGACGCCTTCAGCTCCTGCGCCAGGTCGGCGTCCAGTGCCGCGAGTGCCGTCAGGTCCGCCGACCCCAGGGCACGCGCGACCTCCGCGTCGAACGGCGCCGCCCGCTCGTCCAGATAGCCCGGTGCCTTGAGCGTGCGGCACGCGCTGGCGTCGCCCATCACCAGCAGTGCCGTCCGCGCGGCCCGCGCGCCGATTTCCCTTCCCACTTCTCTACACCGCTCGGGGGCCAGCGGTTCCCCCACGCCGAGTCCCTCGATCGGGGCGACCGCCCAGCCGGTCCGCTCCAGCAGCCAAGCGGCGACGGCGAGCGACGGCGGCAGCGTCCGCTCGGGGGCCGGGTCCCCGGCCGGTCCCAGCCGCACATCGAGGTCCACGCCGAAGCCACCGAAGGAACCCCGGGCGCCCTGCGGGTGGGCGCCACGCCCGTCCGCAGCGGCGGGTCCGAGGACCACCAGGCGGTCGGGGCGGGCGGCGGCGAGCACGCCGAGCGCGTCCGCGCACGCGGCACGCGCGGAGTCCAGCTCCGCCGCGGCACCCGCGGCGACCTCGGGCACAAGCAGGGGAGGACAAGGGCAGACTGCGGCGGCGACAAGCATGATCGGCAGCGTACGTCAGTCGCAGCCGCAGGCACCCGTGGCGGCCGGCAGGGGGTCCGGCACGCCGATCTTGGGCAGGCCCAGCATGACGCCCGCCGGTTTGGCCGACTCGGCCTCGGTCCGCTTCTCCCACGCGTCACCCGCGCGCGTGCGGCGCACGGCGAGGGTCGGCCCCTCGGCGAGGAGATGGTGCGGGGCGGCGTACGTCACCTCGACGGTGACCACGTCGCCGGGGCGCACGGGCTGCTCGGGCTTGGTGAAGTGGACCAGGCGGTTGTCGGGGGCGCGGCCGGAGAGGCGGTGTGTGGCACCGTCCTTGCGACCCTCGCCCTCCGCGACCATCAGCTCCAGGGTGCGACCGACCTGCTTCTTGTTCTCCGCCCAGGAGATCTCCTCCTGGAGGGCGACCAGCCGCTCGTAGCGTGCCTGGACGACTTCCTTGGGGATCTGACCGTCCATGGTGGCCGCCGGGGTGCCGGGACGCTTGGAGTACTGGAAGGTGAACGCCTGCGTGAAGCGCGCCTCGCGGACGACGTGGAGGGTCTGCTCGAAGTCCTCCTCCGTCTCCCCGGGGAAGCCCACGATGATGTCGGTGGTGATCGCCGCGTGCGGGATCGCGGCGCGCACCTTCTCGATGATGCCGAGGTAGCGCTCCTGCCGGTAGGAGCGGCGCATCGCCTTCAGGACGGTGTCCGAGCCGGACTGGAGGGGCATGTGCAGCTGCGGCATGACGTTGGGCGTCTCGGCCATGGCGGCGATCACATCGTCGGTGAAGTCGCGGGGGTGCGGCGAGGTGAAACGCACCCGCTCCAGGCCCTCGACGGTGCCGCAGGCGCGCAGCAGCTTGCTGAATGCCTCGCGGTCGCCGATGTCGGAGCCGTAGGCGTTGACGTTCTGGCCGAGCAGCGTGATCTCGGAGACGCCCTCGGCGACCAGGGCCTCGACCTCGGCGAGAATGTCGCCGGGGCGGCGGTCCTTCTCCTTGCCGCGCAGCGCGGGGACGATGCAGAAGGTGCAGGTGTTGTTACAACCGACGGAGATCGACACCCAGGCCGCGTACGCGCTCTCCCGCCGGGTCGGGAGCGTCGAGGGGAACGCCTCCAGCGACTCGGCGATCTCGACCTGGGCCTCCTCCTGCACCCGGGCCCGCTCCAGCAGCACCGGGAGCTTGCCGATGTTGTGCGTGCCGAAGACGACGTCCACCCAGGGCGCCCTCTGCACGATCGTGTCCCGGTCCTTCTGGGCCAGGCAGCCGCCGACGGCGATCTGCATGCCGGGGCGCCGGGCCTTCTGCGGCGCGAGCCGGCCGAGGTTGCCGTACAGCCGGTTGTCGGCGTTCTCACGCACGGCGCAGGTGTTGAAGACGACGACGTCGGCGTCGCCGTCGGACCCCTCGGGGGCACGCACGTAACCGGCTTCTTCGAGCAGCCCGGACAATCGCTCGGAATCGTGAACGTTCATCTGGCACCCGTAGGTCCGGATTTCGTAGCTCTTGGATTCTCGAACGTCCACTGCGGGGCTCCGGTGGCTGCTGCTGCTCATTCCTCAAGGGTAGGCGCTTGGGAGAGGGCCACGGTCGCCGCGCCCAGGGAGGCCGGGCCCATCACGGCAGGGGCCTCCTGGCGGGCGCAGACACAGCCCGGCGACCGGCCAAGCCGAGGCCGACGACGGCGGGGCCACGGTCGCCGTCAGGCGCCGTCCGGGATCCAGCCCTGGCGGCGCAGGACCGCGGACACGTCCGGCGCCGCGTAGTGGTCGCCCTTGAGCACCTTGCCGTCGGCCCGGCGGGCGACCTGGCCGTCGGGTCCCAGCTTGCTCATGTTGGAGCGGTGCACCTCGGTCAGCACCGCGTCGAGGTCGATCCCGTGGACCAGCGCGGTGCCGTACGCCACATAGACCACGTCGGCCAGTTCGTGCGCGAGCCGGTCGAGAGGTCCGGCCACCGAGACCTCGGCCACCTCAGCTGCCTCCTCGGCGAGCAGTTCCCCACGGTGCGCGGCCAGTTCGGGGGACACCTCGGTCGGTCTGTTGCGAGCGTCGAGGCCGAAGGCCAGATGGAACTCACGGACGAGATCGGCGGGCGTGGAGGTCATACGGCGACTGTAACGGCCACCTGTGACATCGCCCCGGGGGGCTGCTCTCGACCCGGCTGTACTCTCGCCCGCGGCCGCACTCGACCCGGCTGTACCCTCGCCCGCGGCCCGCCCGGCCACAACGCCGAACACGCCCCGCCCGCCCCCGTACGACACCGCCAGCCCCCGCCCGGCGCGGCCACGACGCCGAACGCGCCCCGCCCTGCCCGGACATGAGATCACCAGCGGCCCGCCCGCGCGGTCATGAGATCAACCGCGGCCCACCCCACCTGCCGGTGGCCGCCGGTGGCCGCCCGCACCCCACCCGACCCTGTCTCGCTACTCGCCCTACTCGCCCTACCCGTCCTGCCCGTCCTGCCCGGCCTGGTCAGGACCGTGGGCGGGCTGGCAGGATCGCGCGCATGTCCAAGGTGTTCCCCCGTATCGGCAAGCGCCGGGCGTTGCAGGGCACGGCCGTCGGTGTCGTCGCCCTGGCCCTGCTGGCGTGGTGGCTGCTGCCCCTGGGCGAGCACCCGCCGACCGGGACGATCGTCTTCAGCACCGGGACCCAGCGCGGGGTGTACCAGGAGTACGGCGAGCGGCTGCGCACCGAACTCGGCAAGGACATGCCGGGCTTGAAGGTGAAGCTGCTGAACAGCGCCGGCTCGCAGGAGAACGTGCAGCGGGTGGCGACCGGCGAGGCCGACTTCACCATCGCGGCGGCCGACGCGGTGGAGACGTATGTGCTCGACCACCGCCCCGGCGCAACGGACCTGCGCGGCGTGGCCCGGCTGTACGACGACTATGTGCAGCTGATCGTCCCGCGTGACTCGGCCGTGCGGACGGTCGCGGACCTCAAGCACAAGCGGGTGGCCATAGGGCCGGTCGACTCCGGGGTGCGGCTGATCGCCGACCGGGTGCTCAGGGCCGCGGGGATCGATCCCGGCAAGGACATCACGCCCCGGGCCGACGGCATCGACACCGGGCCCGACCGGCTGAAGCGGGGCGACATCGACGCGTTCTTCTGGTCGGGCGGCCTGCCCACGAAGGGGCTGTCCGAGGTGGCCCGGACCTTCGACCTGCGGTTCGTCCCGATCGAGGCCGACCTGGTGGCCCGGCTGCGCGGCCAGGGCGACGTCACCCGCTACTACCGCACCACCAACATGCCCGAGTCCGCTTATCCGTCCGCCCAGCACGGCATGACGGTCGCGACGATCGCGGTCTCCAATCTGCTGATGACCCGCAAGGACGTGGACCCGAGGCTCACCGAGTGGCTGACCCGCACGGTGATCAAGAGCCGCGACGACATCGGCAGCCACGTCCACTCCGCGCAGCTGGTCGACCTGCGTACCGCGATCTACACCGACCCGCTGACCCTGCACGAGGGCGCGCGGCGGTACTACCGGTCGGTCAAACCGTAGGCGCGCTCGGCGCCGCCGGCCCGTGCCTGGGTACCCTCACCGTCACCTTCAGGCCGCACGGCGCGTGGCGCCCGTACACGATCGAGCCGCCGCCCGCCACGAGCAGGGCCCGGGTGATGGACAGGCCGAGACCGGAACCCTTGATGTTCTGGTGCCGGCCGCTGCGCCAGAAGCGGTCGCCGATGCGGGCCAGTTCCTCGTCGGACAGGCCGGGCCCGGTGTCCGTGACCACGACCGTCGAGGTGGCTCCGTCGGAGGCGACGGCCACCTCGACGGTGCCGTCCTCGGGTGTGAACTTGACCGCGTTGTCGATCACCGCGTCGAGGGCGCTGGACAGCGTGATCGGGTCGGCCCAGGCGGTGGTGGGCGGGCAGTCGCCGACCAGCCGGACGCCCGTGGCCTCGGCGGCCGGCGCCCAGGCGGCCACCCGCTCCGCCGCGACCTGGCCGATGTCGGTCAGTCGCAGGTCCGCCTCGGCATGCTCGGCCAGGGCCAGGTCCAGCAGGTCGTCCAGGACCTGGGCGAGCCGTCGGCCCTCGGTCTGGACGGAGGCGATCTCCGCGTTGCCCTCGGGCAGTTCGAGGGCGAGCAGTTCGATGCGCAGCAGCAGCGCGGCGAGCGGGTTGCGCAACTGGTGCGAGGCGTCCGCGACGAAGGCGCGCTGCTGCTCCAGCACGCTCTCGACGTTGTCCGCCATCTCGTTGAACGAACGGGCCAGCCTGCGCAGTTCCGGCGGGCCGCCGGCCGCCGCCACCCGTGACTTCAGGCGTCCGGTGGCGATGTCGTGGGTGGTGGCGTCCAGGACGCGCACGGGCCGCAGCACCCAGCCGGTCAGCCGGAGGGCGGCGCCGACGGCGAGCAGCATCGCGGCGATCTCACCGGTGCCGACGAGCAGCCAGCCGCGCAGCGTCCGCGAACGCATCGCTCCGGTCGGCGAGTCGGTGACCACCACGGCCGCCACGTCGCCGTCGCGGATCACCGGCGACGCGACGACGAGCCGGCTGCGCTGCCAGGGCCAGACCTGCTCCGGGTCGTGGCTGCGCCGGCTGAGCAGCGCCTCCTCGAAGGCGTCGCGCACCTCGCCCTCCTCGGGCAGCAGCCAGTCGCCGGGCGCGTTCGCCATCGGCGAGGCGTTGCGGTAGAAGACGCCCGCGCGGATGCCGTAGACCTCGTAGTAGCTGATGAGTTCGCGGCGCAGGGTCTCCTTGCGCTCGTCCTCGGTCGAGCGGCGCGCCCCGGCGGGCGCGTCGGTGACGAACTGGGCCAGCGCGGCGAACCGGGCCGTGTCGTCGATCCGGTCGACGACCACCGTCCGCTGCTGGGCCGCCGCGCTGCTGACGGCGAGCGGAACGCCGAGCGCGAGCAGCACGGCCGCCATCAGGACGATGAGCAGCGGAAGGAGACGTGTGCGCACCAGTGCCCGCTAGGCGCCCGGGGCGACGAGCCGGTAGCCCACGCCGCGTACGGTCTCGATCAGTGCGGGCAGGCGTAGTTTGGCGCGCAGGGAGGCGACGTGCACCTCCAGGGTGCGCCCCGTGCCCTCCCAGCTGGTACGCCAGACCTCGCTGATGATCTGTTCCCGCCGGAACACCACGCCCGGCCGCTGGGCAAGCAGCGCGAGCAGGTCGAACTCCTTGCGGGTCAGCTGGATCACGGTGCCGTCCACCGTGACCCGGCGGGTGGGCAGTTCGATGTGCACGGAGCCGAGCCGCAGCGCGCTGTCGCCGCCGGTCACCGTGTCCTCGTGGGCGGTGCGCCGGCTGACGGCGTGGATCCGGGCGAGCAGTTCCCCTGTGTCGTACGGCTTCACCACGTAGTCGTCGGCGCCGAGGTTGAGGCCGTGGATGCGGGAGCGGACGTCGGCGCGCGCGGTGACCATGATCACCGGGGTGCTGGTGCGTTTGCGGATCTTGCCGCACACCTCGTAGCCGTCCTGGTCGGGCAGGCCCAGGTCGAGCAGGACCACGCCGAAGCCGGGGCCTTCGGGGACGAGCGCCTGGAGCGCTTCTTCGCCGCTACGCGCGTGCGTGACGTCGAAGCCATGCCGGGCCAGGATCGCGGACAGCGCGGCCGCGACGTGGTTGTCGTCCTCGACGAGCAGCAGTCTCATCCCCGCCCCCTCCGGTTCAGCGGTCGTACCGTCCCGGTTCGCAATCGGCCACTAAGAAGTGCCTACGCAGAAGAAAGTTGCCCACGCGCGCGTGCACCATGGCAGTCACGCCCACTGACAAGGACGGCGTCAAGAGGGTTCCGGTTACTCACCGCATCCGTTACCCGGCCGATACGTGACCAGGTCACAACTGCTACGACACGTGTCCGATTGCTATCGGATCGTGATGCTCAGATTCCCCTCAGATGTGATGACGCTTGTCGCACGGCTCACTACTGTCCTCCGAAACCGAGGAGGACGGAGCCTGAGAGCGATGACCGAAGTATCGGTGGCCAAGGAAGACGTGGCCGCGACCGGCGATCTGGTCGTCCTGAAGAGCGTCAACAAGCACTTCGGCGCGTTGCATGTGCTCCAGGACATCGATCTGACGATCGCTCGCGGCGAGGTCGTTGTGGTCATCGGACCCTCCGGGTCCGGTAAGTCGACCCTGTGCCGCACCATCAACCGCCTGGAGAGCATCGATTCGGGCACCATCACGATCGACGGCAGGCCGCTGCCCCAGGAGGGCAGGGAACTGGCCCGGCTACGGGCGGACGTCGGGATGGTGTTCCAGTCCTTCAATCTCTTCGCGCACAAGACCGTGCTCGACAACGTGATGCTGGGACAGGTCAAGGTCCGCAAGGCGGACAAGAAGCAGGCCGAGGAGAAGGCCCGGGCCCTGCTCGACCGGGTCGGCGTGGGCACCCAGGCCGACAAGTACCCCGCACAGCTCTCCGGCGGGCAGCAGCAGCGTGTGGCCATCGCACGGGCCCTGGCGATGGGCCCGAAGGTGATGCTCTTCGACGAACCGACCTCCGCCCTCGATCCCGAGATGATCAACGAGGTCCTGGAAGTTATGCAGCAACTCGCCCGCGACGGCATGACCATGATCGTCGTCACCCACGAGATGGGCTTCGCGCGCTCGGCCGCGAACCGCGTGGTCTTCATGGCGGACGGCCGCATCGTCGAACAGTCCGCGCCGGACCAGTTCTTCAGCAACCCGCGCAGCGACCGGGCCAAGGACTTCCTGTCGAAGATCCTGCACCACTGACGGCGCCCGCCCGCATTCCGGACGATCCGGGTTCACCCCCACCGACGGCCCGCTTCCTCACCACACGAAGGATGTTCACCATGAAGCTCCGCAAGGTCACCGCAGCCTCGGCCGCCGTACTCGCGCTCTCCCTGGCCGCCACCGCGTGCGGTTCCGACGACAAGAAGGACAGCGGTTCCTCCGGCGGCGACAAGAAGATCACCGTCGGCATCAAGTTCGACCAGCCCGGCATCGGCCAGAAGACCCCGCAGGGCTACACGGGCTTCGACGTCGACGTGGCCACGTATGTCGCCAAGAAGCTCGGCTACAGCGAGGACCAGATCGAGTGGAAGGAGTCGAAGAGCGCCGACCGCGAGACGATGCTCAAGCGCGGTGACGTCGACTTCATCGCCGCCTCGTACTCGATCACCCCGGAGCGCGAGCAGCAGGTCGACTTCGCCGGCCCCTATCTGCTGGCCCACCAGGACGTGCTGATCCGCGCGGACGACGACAGCATCAAGTCGGCCTCGGACCTCAACAGCAAGAAGCTGTGCTCGGTGACCGGTTCGACCTCGGCGCAGAACGTCCATGACAAGCTGGCCCCCAAGGCGCAGCTCCAGGAGTACCCGACGTACTCGGCGTGTCTGACCGGTCTGCAGAACAAGGTCATCGACGCGCTCACCACGGATGACTCGATCCTCGCCGGCTACGCCTCGCAGTCGCAGTTCAAGGGCAAGTTCAAGCTCGCCGGTCTCAAGATGACCAACGAGAACTACGGCATCGGGGTCAAGAAGGGCAGCGACCTCAAGGGCAAGATCAACAAGGCCCTTGAGGACATGGTCTCCGACGGTTCCTGGCAGAAGGCCGTGGACAGCAACTTCGGTCCGGCCAACTACAAGAACGAGCCCGCCCCGAAGATCGGCGACATCAAGAGCTGAGGCAGTGCCCGGCCGGTGCGCCGCCCTCGCGGCGGCGCACCTGGGCATCCCTACACGCGGAAGCGCGGGAGATCGTGTTCGACTTTCTTGAGGGTTACGACCTGCTGGGCGCCTTCTGGGTGACGGTGCAGCTGACGCTGCTGTCCGCCGTGGGCTCCCTGATCTGGGGCACCCTACTGGCCGCCATGCGGGTGGGCCCGGTGCCGCTGATGCGCGGTTTCGCAACCGCCTACGTGAACATCGTGCGGAACATCCCGCTCACGGTGATCATTCTGTTCAGCTCGCTCGGCCTGTACTCGACCCTGAACATCACCATGGGTTCGAACGTCATCGAGACGAGCAACTTCCGGCTGGCCGTGCTCGGCTTGATCGTGTACACGTCCGCCTTCGTCTGCGAGGCGCTGCGCTCCGGCATCAACACGGTGCCGGTCGGGCAGGCCGAGGCCGCCCGGGCGATCGGCCTCAGCTTCACCCAGGTGCTGGGCCTGGTGGTGCTTCCGCAGGCGTTCCGTGCGGCCGTCGGCCCGCTGACGAACGTGCTGATCGCGCTGACCAAGAACACCACGGTGGCGGCCGCGATCGGCGTGGCGGAGGCCGCGTACCTGATGAAGAAAATGGTCGAGAACGAGGCGCAGTTGGTGCTGATCTCAGCCGTCATCGCCGTCGGCTTCTGCCTCCTGACGCTGCCGACCGGTCTGATCCTCGGCTGGGTCGCCAAGAAGGTGGCGGTGAAGCGATGAGTTCCGTCCTGTACGACGCCCAGGGCCCGCGCGCCAAGCGGCGCAACCTCCTCTACACGGTGGTCTTCGCCCTCGCCGCGGCCGCCGTCCTGTGGTGGGTCTTCAGCGCCCTCGCCGACAAGGACCAGTTGGCCTGGGAAAAGTGGAAGCCGTTCCTCGGCGGCACCGAGGCATACTCGACCTATATCTGGCCCGGTCTGGAGAACACCCTCAAGGCCGCCGCCCTGTCCATGATCATCGCGCTGCCGCTGGGCGCGGTCCTCGGCATAGCCAGGCTCTCTGACCACGTCTGGGTACGCGTCCCGGCCTCGGTCGTGGTCGAGTTCTTCCGGGCGATCCCGGTCCTGGTCCTGATGATCTTCGGGATGGCCTGGTACTCCGAGTACACCAACGTCAGCTCGGACGACCGTCCGCTGTACGCGGTCGTCACCGGCCTCGTGCTCTACAACGCCTCCGTCCTGGCCGAGATCGTCCGCGCCGGCATTCTGTCCCTTCCGCGGGGCCAGTCCGAGGCCGCGATGGCGATCGGTCTGCGCAAGAACCAGACGATGCGGCTGATCCTGCTGCCGCAGGCGGTCACCGCGATGCTCCCGGCGATCGTCAGCCAGCTCGTGGTGATCGTGAAGGACACGGCGCTCGGCGGCGCGGTCATGACCTTCCCCGAACTGCTCGCCTCGGCCAACACGATGAGCGGCTACTACGGGGCCAACACGATCGCGTCCTTCACCGTGGTGGCTGTGATCTTCGTGGCGATCAACTTCTCGCTCACGTCCTTCGCCGGCTGGCTGGAACGACGGCTGCGGCAGGGCAAGAAGTCCACCGGCGCGGTGCTCGGCGCCGACGCGGTCGCCGAACTGGCCGCCCCGGGCGAGCACGACGAGGTGACGAAGATCGGGTGAGGCCGGCGGGCCCGGGGCACGACGACCCGACCAGCGCAGCGCGGCACCCTTGATGAGCCCCATGAGGCCGGACGAGCGGGACGGCTGAACCGGATGAACCGGATGGCTGAGCCGGATGAGCGGGACGGCTGAGCCGGATGGGCCGGATGATCTGACGAGGCGACGGCTCCCCCGGGGCAGTGGCATGATCGCCACCACCCCCGGTCACTTGACGCAAACACCGGCAATGGGTTGCATACGTTCTGTGATCGTGCACCCTGCTCCACCTTCCTGTTCACCCACGTCCGTCCAGGCACAGCCGCGGGCAGGGGGCGCCGCGCCGTGGACCCGGTGATCATCGTCGGAGCGGGGCCCGTCGGGCTCACGCTCGCCCTGGCGCTGGCCCGCCAGGACGTGCCGTCCGTCGTCCTGGACGAGGGCGTCGGCACGGACGAACCACGCGCCGCACGCACCGTCGTGCTGCGCGAGGACACCGCCGCGCTGGTGACCCGGCTCACCGGCGTCCCGCTCGCCGAGCGGGGGCTGCGCTGGGCCGGATGGCGGTCGCTGCGGCGCAAGCAGGTGATGGGCGAGATCGAGTTCGACGACGCCGAGCCCGGTCCGCTGCATCTCGCGCAGCATGTGCTGACCGGCGCCCTGCGCACTGCGCTCGCCGACGCGCCGCTGACCAGGCTGGTCGTGGACAGCCGTGTCGACACGATCGAGCAGGAACGCTCCGGCGTCACCGCCCACACCCGGGGCCCCGACGGCACTTGGTGGCGCGGCAGCTATCTCGTCGGATGCGACGGGCCCCGCTCCACCGTGCGCAAGCTCCAGGACATCCGCTTCCCCGGCCGTACGGCGGTGGAGCGGCACGCCGTCGCCGCACTGCGCGCCGAACTGCCCCGGCCCGACTGGGCGTTGCTGCACCGGCAGCCGCCGTGGCGGGCGTCCGGGCCGTTCGCCGGTGAGGTGACCGCCCGCCCCCTGCCGGACGGCGTGTGGCGCCTGGACTGGCTGCTGCCGCCGGGCAAGGACCTCGTCACGCCCGAACTCCTGGTGGCCCGGGTCCGCGAGACCCTGGCCGGCTGGACGGACGGCACCACACCCCCGTACGAACTCCTCGACACCGGGGTCCACACGGTCCACCACCGGCTCGCCCGCCGCTGGCGCGTGGGGCGGGTGTTCCTCGCCGGGGACGCCGCCCATCTGCTCGGCGCGCTCGGCACCCAGGGGCTCGACGAGGGGCTCAGGGACGCCGACAACCTCGCCTGGAAGCTGGCGGCGGCCTGGCACCACGGCCCGCGCGAGGCGCTGCTCGACTCCTACCAGGCGGAGCGACGCGCCGTGGCAGCCGCGCGGCTGCGCGCCGCCGACCAGGCACTGCCGGTGCTGCGCGGCGGTGCCGGGCTGCGCGGGTACGTCCCCGGCGCCGCTCGCGGGCACGACACGCTGCTCACGGACGGTCACCTGGGACGGGGGCAGCTCGGCGCCCCGGGGAGGTACGCCGACTCGCCGCTCACGCCCGGGCACCTCGACGCGGAGGTTCCGGTCGACACGCCCCCCGGCGCGCAGGTCGGCAACGTGCGGGTCACGGCGGAGGACGGCACCTTCGTCCGGCTGCGGGACCGACTCGGCCGCGGGACGCTGCTGGTCGTCCTGATCGCGCCGGGCACGGGCGTGTGGGACCGCAAGCACTGGGTGACCGCCGGGATCATGCCCCGCCTGGCGGCGGCGGTGACCGCACTGCCGCACCCGGCCGAACTGCTGGTCGCCGAGGCGTATCCGGGAGCGCCCGCGCACACCGTGCTGCTCGTCCGCCCCGACGGGCACCTGGTCACCGCGCTGGGCGGGGTCCGTCCGGCCGACCTGTACACGGCCGCGGAGGCTGCGCTGGGCGGCGCGGCCGAAGAGGAGGCCGAGGCGGGGGCCGAGGCGGCGGGGGCGGGCTCCGGAGCGCGCTGACCCTTCCCTCCCTGCCGCGTGGTCCGGTCCACAATCCGACGACGAGTTGACCGCCGCGCTTCCGCAGTGGTGTACTCCGCTTCGTGATCGACACCTGTGTGCGCCTGTGGCGGAGGGTCCATATGGACCTGGTCCGCTATGCGGGCTGCGTGTGTCGCCGCACCTGCTGAATTCGCACCCCCCTCTCTTATCCGCGCGCCGCACCTGAACTGCGGCGCGCTGTCGGCGAACGCTCAACAGGACGGTGTACGTGTCTGTCTCTTCCTCCGCATCTGTTCCCTCCGCCACCCCGGCCACCGGCTCTGTCCCGGTCGCGCCCACCCAGGCGGACCTCCTCGACTTCGTCCGGCGGACCGCCGCCGACGCCGAACTGATCGCCTCGCTTCCGCTCGATCCGGAGGGACGCACCTGGGTGCGGCTGGACGGCCCCGGCGGCAGTGAGGCATGGCTGATCGGCTGGCCTCCCGGTACCGGTACGGGCTGGCACGACCACGCCGAGTCGATCGGCGCCTTCCTCACCGCGGTGGGCGAACTGAAGGAGAACTCGTTCGCCGCCCGGCTGCCCACCGACGGCTGGCAGACGCTGGAACTCACCGAGGGCGTGGACCGCGAGCGGCGGCTGACGGCCGGGCGCGGCCGTTCCTTCGGTCAGCACCATGTCCACGAGGTGCTCAACGAGTCCACCGAGCGGCATGCGGTCTCCGTCCACGCCTACTACCCGCCGCTGCCGCAGATCCGCCGCTACAGCCGCAGCGGCCAGGTACTGCGGCTGGAGCAGGTCGAGCGCCCCGAGGACTGGCAGTGAGCGAGTCGTCGGGCGCGAGCGGGGCCGAACGACCGGTCGGCATAGATGAGTTGCTGGCTCGAGTACGTGCGGGCTACCGGCGGATCGAGCCCCGCGAGGCGTACGACGCGGCGCAGGGCGGGGAGGCCCTGCTGGTCGATATCCGGTATGCGGCGCTGCGCGAGCGCGACGGGCTGATCCCCGGCGCGCTCGTCATCGAGCGCAACGAACTGGAATGGCGCCTCGATCCCCGGGGCAGCCATCGCGCGCCCGAGGCCACCAGCCACGACCTGCGCATCGTGGTGATCTGCAACGAGGGCTATGCGTCCAGTCTGGCGGTCTCCTCCCTGCACCGGCTGGGCCTGCACCGGGCCACGGACCTGATCGGCGGCTTCCAGGCGTGGAAGACGGCGGGGCTGCCGGTGGTGTCCTGACCCGCGGCTCCCGCTCCGCCGGGGCATGCTCCCCCGCTGCTCCCCCGGTCTTCCGGGCGCGGTCCAACGGGTTCGATCCTCTGGGTGCGGTCCAACGGGCCCGATCCTCCGGTCAGGGCGACGGCCGGGCGGGACGACGCCGGCACTGGTCCTCGGTGACGAGCCGGCCCGGCGGCCCTGCCTGCTGACCGACCTCGTCGGCGCTGACTGACCTCGTCGTCGGCTCGTCCCCGGGGGGATCAGAACTCCTCGCCGTCGAGGAACTCCGTGTCCTCGCCCTCTTCCTCCAGCGCCTGCCGGACCACTCGGAGGGCCATGCCCTCGGAGTAGCCTTTGCGGGCGAGCATCCCGGCCAGGCGGCGTATGCGTCTGTCCCGGTCGAGGCCGCGGGTGGAGCGCAGCTTACGGGCGACGAGGTCATGGGCGGTCGACTCCTCCTGTTCGGCGTCGAGTTGGGACACGGCCTCGTCGATCAGTGCCGAGTCGACCCCCTTGGTGCGCAGCTCCCGGGCGAGCGCGCGACGGGCCAGCCCCCGGCCGTGGTGCCGGGACTCCACCCAGGCGTCGGCGAACGCACTGTCGTCGATCAGGCCGACCTCCTCGAACCGCGACAGCACCTCCTCGGCGACATCCTCCGGGATCTCCTTCTTGCGCAGGGCGTCCGCCAGTTGCTTGCGCGTGCGCGGGGTCCCGGTGAGCAGGCGCAGGCAGATCGCCCGCGCCCGCTCAGCCGGGTCCCCCGGAGACTCCTCCTGCTCAGCCCTCGACGAGGAGAACGAGCCTCCGTCTTCGTCGGCGGGTCCCCCGAAGCCACGCCGACGACGCCCGCGCGGGCCGCCGCCACGACGCCCGCCACCGGGCGGTCCGCCCCCGTGTGGTTCCTCGCCGTGGGGCCCACCCCCGTGTGGCCCCACGCCGTGTGGTCCCTCGCCACGAGGCCGGCCGCTGTGCGGCCCGTCGCCGTACGAGTCCTGCGGACCGTCGGGTCCGAAGGCGTCGGCCCCGCCACCGGATCCGCCCCTGAACAGCCGGTCGCCGTCGAACGCCCCCTCGCCGTCCGTGCCGTCGCCCGTCCGGGCAGGACCGGCACCGCCTCTCCCCGTCCGCTCCCGGTGAGCTTCGAGGCGCGCGTACTCGGCCCAGTCGGTTCGTCGTGTCACGGTCAGCTCTTGGCTGCGGCGGCCTTGGGCTTGGTGGCCTTGGCGGCTGCCGGGGCGGGCCCTGTCTTCGCCGCGTCGCCCGCAGCGGCGGCGACCGCGGCGTCCGCCCCCGGCTCGGCGGCGGGCTCCTCGGGCCGCACGCCGACGCCCAGCTTCTCCTTGATCTTCCTCTCGATCTCGTTGGCCAGGTCGGGGTTGTCCTTGAGGAAGTTGCGCGCGTTCTCCTTGCCCTGGCCGAGCTGGTCGCCCTCGTACGTGTACCAGGCGCCGGCCTTGCGGACGAAGCCGTGCTCCACGCCCATGTCGATCAGGCCGCCCTCGCGGCTGATGCCCTGGCCATAGAGGATGTCGAACTCGGCCTGCTTGAAGGGCGGGGCGACCTTGTTCTTGACGACCTTGCAGCGGGTGCGGTTGCCGACCGCTTCCGTGCCGTCCTTCAGCGTCTCGATACGACGGATGTCGATGCGCACCGAGGCGTAGAACTTCAGTGCCCGGCCACCCGTCGTGGTCTCCGGGGAGCCGAACATGACGCCGATCTTCTCGCGGAGCTGGTTGATGAAGATGGCGGTGGTCTTGGACTGGTTGAGCGCGCTGGTGATCTTCCGCAGCGCCTGGCTCATCAGCCGGGCCTGCAGACCCACATGGCTGTCGCCCATCTCGCCCTCGATCTCCGCGCGCGGGACGAGCGCGGCGACGGAGTCGATGACGATCAGGTCGAGCGCGCCGGAGCGGACCAGCATGTCCACGATCTCCAGCGCCTGCTCGCCGTTGTCCGGCTGGGACAGGATCAGGTTGTCGATGTCGACGCCCAGCTTGCGCGCGTACTCGGGGTCGAGGGCGTGCTCCGCGTCCACGAACGCGACCTGGCCGCCTGCCTTCTGCGCGTTCGCCACGGCGTGCAGCGTCAAGGTCGTCTTGCCGGAGGACTCCGGTCCGTAGATCTCGACGACACGGCCGCGCGGCAGGCCGCCGACGCCTAGGGCCACGTCGAGCGCGGTCGACCCGGTCGGGATGACCTCGATGGGCTCCTTCGACCGCTCGCCCATGCGCATGACCGCGCCCTTGCCGAATTGCCGTTCAATCTGTGCGAGCGCGGCGTCGAGCGCCTTCTCGCGGTCGGTTCCTGCCATGGGTTCCACCCGGTTTGCTTGTGTCGATCGCTTCACGTCAAAGACGCTAACGCCTGCCACTGACAATGCGTCCCGACGCCGACCCGGCCTGTGGATAACTCCGGCACTTCTCCACCCGAACCGAGACGAAACCCCCGTCGAGAACCTCGCCTGAACCTCCATGAGAATAGATGTTCGATTTTCGTGTCAAGCGCACCACGCGGCACTTCCGCACCCCGTGCGCACCCCGCCCTGCGCCATCGAGGGCCGGTGATCAGCCAGTTCGCGCGATCGGAGTGCGATGGGCACGGAGTGCGGTCATCGCGGGGACGGATCAAAGAGGCAATGGCAGCGCGGGACACGGGCCTTGCCGGCGGACGACGTCGAAGACCTGCTTCTGCAGTCCGTAGGCGTAGACGTCGTGCTCGACCAGCTTCAGCTTCCGGGTGTCCCTGTCCGTGGTGCTGAACAGACGCTTGCCCGCGCCCAGCAGCAGCGGGAGGACGAGCAGGTGGTAGCGGTCGATCAGACCCGCGTCGGAAAGGCTGTGGTTCAGGGAGGGAAAACACCAACGCCCGGCCGCCGCACACCTTCTCCCCACTGCCGCTTCGCCGTCTGCTCCCCACGGCGTACGACGGATGTCTTCGACCGGACGACGACCTCGGGGGACGCGCTCGGGAGTCTTGACCCATGGATGATCCACGCCCCGTCGAGCGTCTCTGTCACGCGATCGGCCTGATCCTCATCGTCTCCGGCCTCTTGCACCTGGCCGTGTTCGCCGTCGACGGCGGTCCCTGGTACGGCCCCGTCTCCTGGCGCAAACCCGTCACGTTCGGGCTCTCCTTCGGCGTGACGCTGATCGCGATCACCTGGGTCACCTCGTATCTCCGCGTCGGGGAACGGCTGCGCGCCGTCCTGCTCGCCGTGTTCGCCGCCGACTGCGTGGTGGAGGTCGGCGGCATCACCTTGCAGGCATGGCGCCGGGTGCCCTCGCATCTCGACATGGAGACGCCCTTCGACACAGCGGTGTCCATGACACTCGCGGTCGGCGGCGGCGTCCTCGTGGTGCTGCTCACCGTGTTCGCGGTCGCCTCCTTCCGGCATCGGCCGGCGGGGCCCGCGGGCATGGCGCCGGCGGTGCGTTCCGGATTCGCCGTCCTGCTCGTGGCACTCGCCTCGGGTGGCGCGATGATCGCGCGCGGGGTGGTGCTCACCCGGGCCGGCCACCAGGTGGCCGCCTACCACTCGACGGCACCGCTCAAGCCGCTGCACGGGGTGAGCCTGCACGCCGTGCTGGTGCTGCCGGCACTGGCCTGGCTGCTGTCCCGCACGTCCTGGAGCGAACGCGCCCGGCGGCGCGTCGTGGCCATCGCGATCGGCTGCTACGCGGCCGCGGTCGCCGCCACCGGTGTCTGGGCGGCCCTCACGTACTGAACGTTCCTCATGTACGGAACATACTGATCGTCCTGAGCACTGCGGCACGCCCGGTCCTTCAGGCGGAACCCTCCTCCTGGGTCTCCGGCTCCCGCGGTCCCGGGCGCCGCGTCCACTGCATCCACGCGCGCACGAGAGGACCGGGCCCGCTCGGGCCGCGCACCCGGTGGCCCTGCACCCGGGGGTCGTCCGTGACGTCGTACCGCTTCACGTAGGCGCCCAGGAACGCCTGCAGCGTGGCGACCGCGGGGATGGCGATGAGCGCGCCGACGGCGCCGAGCAGCGCGGTGCCCGCGATGACCGACCCGAAGGCGACCGCAGGGTGGATGTCGACGGTCTTCGAGGTGAGCTTGGGCTGCAGCCCGTAGTTCTCGAACTGCTGGTAGATCACGACGAAGGCCAGCACCCATACCGCGTACCAGGGGTCGACCGTGAACGCGATCAGCATGGGCAGCGCACCCGCGAGGTATGTGCCGATGGTCGGGATGAACTGGGAGACCAGGCCCACCCAGACGGCCAGAACGGGCGCGTAGGGCACACCCAGGGCCTGGAGCAGGATGTAGTGCGCGATCCCGGAGACGAGCGCCATGAGCCCGCGGGAGTACAGATAGCCGCCGGTCTTGTCCACGGCGATCTCCCAGGCACGCAGCACCTCCGCCTGGCGTGCGGGCGGCAGCACGGAGCACAGGGCGCGGCGCAGCCGCGGCCCGTCGGCGGCGAAGTAGAACGAGAACAGTCCGATCGTCAGCAGTTGGAACATGCCGCCGAGCACCTGGGCGGACACGTCGAGCACCCCGGCGGCGCTGGTCTGCGCGTACTTGCGCAGCCAGTCGGAGTGGAGCAGCCCCTCCTGGACGTCGACCCGTCTGAGTTCGGTGTGGAACTTCTGGTTGATCCAGTTGATGACCGAGTCGAGGTAGTCGGGGAAACCCTCGATCATCTTGATGATCTGCCCCGCGAGCATCGAGCCGAGCAGCGTGACGAATCCCGCCGTGACGACCACCAGGGCGAGGAAGACCAGGAAGGTGGCGAACCCGCGGCGCATACCGCGCGCGGCCATCCAGCTCACCGCCGGCTCGATGGCGAGGGCCAGGAAGAACGCGATGAGGACGTTGATCAGCAGACCGGTCAGCTGATGGAAGGCCCAGCTGCCCAGCTGGAACGAGGCGATGAGGGCGAGCGCGAGCACCATGGCGCGCGGCAGCCAGCGCGGCATGCGGGCGCCCGGCGCGGCGCTGTCGGCCGGGGGCCGGGCGGGCGGCGTCGTGCCGGGCGGGGATGCGTGCCGGGTGATCTGCCCGGTGTCGTCAGTGGGGGCCACGGTGCAAGTCTCGCCCACGGCACCGACAGCCCGCCGCCCCCCTCCGGCCTTCGTGACCGATCAGCGCCTTTCCCTGGCCTTCGTGACCGGTCAGCGCCTTTCCCCCGGCACGTCCATGACGGTGCAGACCACGCGCCACACGTCCTTGGCGTCCCAGCCGGCGTCCAGCGCCTGGTGCACCGTGCGTCCGCCCAGCTCCGCCATCACGTGATCACGCGCGAACGTGTCGGCGTACCCCGGACCGAAATGATCCGCCATCCGCTGCCAGAAGACCGTCAACCGCATGACTCCAGTATTCCGCCCCTGAGAGTGGGCCCTGCCCCGGACCACGTGCCGAGACCGCTTTCCGCCCTACGGTCTGTCGCATGGCCGAAACCGGAGCTTCCCCACTCCCCCCTACGCCGACGCACTCCTCGCTCTTCCGCGCCGAGCACTTCGTCTGGCTCACCGCGCGCGTGCTGGAGCAGCGCCTGTTCGCGTACCACTTCCTGAACGGCGACGCCGATCCGGTGGAGAGGGCGCTGGACGCCTACCGCAACGAGGACGGCGGGTACGGCCACGCGTTGGAGCCCGATCTGCGCGGCCCGGTCAGCCAGCCCCTGCACACCGGTCACGCGCTGGGCGTCCTGGACGCCATCGGACGGTGCGGCGGACAGCGGGTGGAGCGCGTGTGCCGCTATCTGACGTCGGTGTCCACAGCGGACGGCGCTCTGCCGTCGGTCGGTCCCGGCCAGCGCGGCTACCCGACGGCCCCGTCCGTCCAGGTCCTGGACGACCCGCCGAGCGAACTCCTCGCCACCGCAGAAGTGGTCGGGCTGCTGCACCGCAACGAGGTGTGGCACGCCTGGTTGTTCCGGGCCACGGACTTCTGCTGGCGGGCCGTGGAGTCGTTGGAGACGCCCCGTCCCCGTGAGATCGCGGCGGCGGTGGCCTTCCTGGACGCCGTGCCCGACCGCCCGCGCGCGGAGGCGCTCGCGGACCGGCTGGGCCGTCTGGTGCGGGAGCGGCGGCTCGTGGCGCTGGATGCGGACCGCGCGGCTGACCGCCCCGCCGCGCCGGACCAGCCCCTCGCGTCGGGCTCCGTCCCGAGGGAGCGCCCCTTCCCGTACGACTTCGTCCGGACTCCACACTCGCTCGCGCGCGCGTGGTTCACCGAAGAGGAGATGACGCGCTCACTGGACTTACTCGCCGCGCGGCAGCAGGAGGACGGCGGCTGGCCGGCCCGCCGCCCCCGGTGGGCCCCAGGCACCACACTGGAGTCCCGCCCCATGGCCACGATCGAGGCCCTGCGCACCCTGAGAGCACACGGCCGGCACGTGGGTTGAACGACGCGAGCAAGCCACGCGCGGGCCGGGAGCGCGACCGATCGGGCAAGGATGGGTTCGGGCCCGGCGCCCTGTCACTCCCGGCGCCTGGCCTTCCCCACGCTCCTGGCGCCCCGTCGGGCTGGAGGCGCCCCGGGCACTCCCGGCCCCGGTCGCTTCCGGCGCCCCCTCCCACGGCTTCAGCCGCCCAGGGCACGCACCCCCGCCGTCACCAGCACCGCCGCCGCGACGACGAGCAGGAACGGGGCCCGCAGCAGCAGCGCCACCCCGGCCGCCGCGAGCCCCGCCGCCCGGGCGTCCAGCACGAGCGCGTGGCCGTCGGCGAACGTCTGCTGGGCCGTGAGGGCGGCGAGTAGGGCGACGGGCAGCAGGGCGGCGAGCCGCCTGACGAGCGGCCGCTCCAGGGCGCCCGCGGGCACCAGCAGCCCGGCGAGCTTGACCGCGTAGCAACCGAGTGCGGTGGCCCCGATGGCGATCCAGGTGTTCAACGTGCTTCCTCTGTCATCCGGTCCGATGTCGTCCGATCTGGTGCGCGGCTAGGGACGTGGGGTGTCGCCACGGGCCCGGCCGCCGCGGCGGCCCTCCACGCACAGGGCGAGCGGTGCCGCGAGCGCGGCCACCAGCACCGGCACACCGGCGGGCAGGACGGGCAGCAGGCCGAGCCCCAGGACCACCGCGAGGCCCGCCACGGCTCGCTCGGTCACGGACTTCAGCATGGGCGCGAGCAGCGCCAGGAAGACGGCGGGTCCGGCCGCGTCGAGGCCCCACGTGTCGGTGTCTCCGATGGCTTCGGCGCCCAGCGCGCCGAGCAGCGTGGTGAGGTTCCACAGCACGTACAGGGTGACCCCGGTGACCAGGAACCCGAGGCGGGCGGCGCGCCGGGTCGGCTGCGCCAGCGACACCGCGGTGGTCTCGTCGATCACCCACTGGGCCGCGAACGGCCGCACCACGCGCGGGAGGGCCAGCAATTGGGACAGCCGCAGCCCGTAGAACGCGTTGCGCACGCCCAGGAAGAGGGCGCCCGCCGCGGCCGTGACCGGGCCGCCGCCGGCCGCCAGCGCTCCCACGAGCGCGAACTGGGAGGCGCCGGTGAACACCAGGAGGCTGAGCAGACAGGTCTGCGGAACGCTCAGTCCGCTGCCGGCCGAGGTCACCCCGAAGGCGAAGCCGGACAGTCCTACGGCGACGCCGACTCCGAGGGCGTCCCGGACGACGGCGGAATCGGCTTTCCCTGCGTTTCGGGCGCGTATGTCTGCGAGAGCTGTCTGATCTGCCACACCTCGGACGGTACGAGCGGCCGTCGCCGCGGGTCTTGTACGTTCTTGCGCTCACGCTGGTACGCCCCGGGAGGCACGCCGACGATCCGGGCGAAGTGGCGGTTGAGGTGCGGCTGGTCGGTGAACCCGACGGTGACGGCGGCCTGGGCCGGTGCCGTGCCCGCGTCCAGCAGGTGCCGCGCCCGGCGCACCCGGGCATCGGTCAGCCAGGCGTGCGGCGGCATGCCGTAGGCGTCGCGGAACGCCCGCAGCAGGGCGAAGGGGCTGGTCCCGAGGTCGGCGGCGAGCCGTTCCAGCGTGGGTGGTTCGGTCATCCGTTCCTCCAGCACGGCACGGGCGCGTGCGGCGATCCGGGCTCCGGCCGATCGCACCTCGTGCCGGGGGAGCGGCCCGCCGTTCAGCCGCAGCAGCCGGGTCACCGCCACCCGCAGCAGGGTGTCGGCGGCGAGCGCGTTGCCCTCGTCGGCGGCACGCAGCACCTGGTGGACGAGGCCGACCGCGTACGGGTCGTCGAGGACGGGACTGACGAAGCCGGGGGTGCCCCGGATCCCGGTGGTCTCGGCGGCTATCGCGGCCACCAGGTCGGGCGGCGGGTAGAGCGCGCCGTACCGCCAGCCCTCGGGGACGCCGGCCCGGCCGGTGTGCGCGGTGTCCGGGTTGACCAGCGCCAGCGCTCCCGCGCCGGCCTGGACGTCCGCCCCGCGGTGCTGGAAGACCTCGACGCCGTCGGCGATGGCCGCGATCACAAAGTGCTCGTGGGTGTGGCGGACGAAGGTCTTGCGGATGTAGCGGGCGCGCAGCAGGTCGACACCGGGCAGTTCCTCGTACTGCCAGTGCCGCGCCAGCTCGCCCGAACCCGCCATCCGGCCATTGTCCGTCACACCGTCGCCGGTGCGCTCGCGCTGCCCGCCGCCCGCCGCCGCCCGCCGCTGACGCCCGGCGCATCTGCCCTTGCTGCGGCATTTGCCCAGGTCAGGCGGATTGTCAGTGGTCGGGTGCAGGATGGACGCATGGTCAGCTCCACTCATCGAGCCCTCGACGGCTTCTCCCCCGCGACCCGCGGCTGGTTCACGGGGGCCTTCTCCGCGCCCACCGGGGCCCAGGCGGGCGCGTGGCAGGCCATCCGGGAGGGCTCCGATGTGCTGGTGGTGGCCCCGACCGGCTCCGGCAAGACGCTGGCCGCGTTCCTCGCCGCCCTGGACCAGCTCGCCTCGAGTCCGCCGCCGGCCGACCCGAGGAAGCGCTGTCGCGTGCTGTACATCTCACCGCTCAAGGCCCTCGCGGTCGACGTCGAGCGCAACCTGCGCAGTCCGCTGACCGGCATCCGGCACGAGTCCGTGCGCCTGGGCCTGCCCGAGCCCGAGGTCAAGGTGGGCATCCGCTCCGGTGACACCCCGGCGGCCGAGCGCCGTGCCCTGGCCACGCGTCCGCCGGACATCCTGATCACCACGCCCGAGTCCCTGTTCCTGATGCTGACCTCGGCCACGCGCGACGCGCTGACCGGCGTCGAGACGGTGATCCTGGACGAGGTGCACGCGGTCGCGGGCACCAAGCGCGGCGCGCATCTCGCGCTCTCCCTGGAGCGGCTGGACGAGCTGCTGCCCCGGCCGGCCCGCCGCATCGGGCTGTCGGCGACCGTCCGCCCGGTCGACGAGGTGGCCCGGTATCTCTCGCCCCGCCGCAAGGTGGAGATCGTCCAGCCGGAGTCCGGCAAGGAGTTCGACCTCTCCGTCGTCGTCCCGGTGGAGGACCTGGGCGAACTGGCCGGTTCCCCGGTCGCCGACGGTGCCGAGGGCGCTCAGCGGCCGTCGATCTGGCCGCATGTGGAGGAGCGGATCACCGACCTGGTGCAGGCCCACCGGTCGACGATCGTGTTCGCGAACTCCCGGCGCCTCGCCGAGCGCCTGTGCAACCGGCTCAACGAGATCGCCTACGAGCGGGCGACCGGCGAGCCCCTGGGGGAGCACCACTCCCCCGCCCAGCTGATGGGCGGCTCGGGCGCGGCCCAGGGCGCGCCCCCGGTCATCGCCCGCGCCCACCACGGCTCGGTCTCCAAGGAGCAGCGCGCCCTGGTCGAGGAGGACCTGAAGGCGGGCCGGCTGCCCGCCGTGGTGGCCACCTCCAGCCTCGAACTGGGCATCGACATGGGCACGGTCGACCTCGTCGTCCAGGTGGAGTCCCCGCCCTCCGTCGCCTCCGGCCTCCAGCGCGTCGGCCGTGCGGGCCACCAGGTGGGCGCCGTCTCCACCGGCGTGGTCTTCCCGAAGTACCGCGGCGACCTGGTGCAGGCGGCCGTCGTCACCGAGCGGATGCGGTGCGGCGCCATCGAGTCGCTGAGGGTCCCCGCGAACCCGCTGGACGTCCTCGCCCAGCAACTGGTCGCCATGACGGCGCTGGACACCTGGCAGGTCGACGACCTGCTGGCCACCGTGCGCCGGGCCGCTCCCTTCGCCTCGCTCCCGGAGTCGGCGTTCACGGCCGTCCTGGACATGCTCGCGGGCCGCTATCCGTCCGACGCCTTCGCCGAGCTGCGCCCGCGCGTGGTGTGGGACCGGGTCGCCAAGACGGTCACCGGCCGCCCCGGCGCGCAGCGGCTGGCTGTCACCTCCGGGGGCACGATCCCGGACCGGGGGCTCTTCGGGGTCTTCCTCGCCGGCGCCGACCCGAAGAAGGGCGGCGGCCGGGTCGGCGAACTCGACGAGGAGATGGTCTACGAGTCGCGCGTGGGGGACGTCTTCACACTGGGCACGAGTTCCTGGCGCATCGAGGACATCACACGCGACCGCGTCCTGGTCTCCCCGGCGCCCGGCGTGCCGGGCAGGCTGCCCTTCTGGAAGGGCGACCAGCTGGGCCGTCCGCTCGAACTGGGCCGTGCCGTGGGCGCGTTCCTGCGCGAGGTCGGCTCGCTCCCGAAGGACGACGCCCGGCTGCGGCTGCTCGCCGCGGGCCTCGACACGTGGGCCGCGGACAACGTCCTGTCGTACCTGGACGAGCAGCGCGAGGCATGCGGTCATGTTCCCGACGACCGCACGATCGTCGTGGAGCGCTTCCGCGACGAGCTGGGCGACTGGCGCGTCGTCGTCCATTCCCCCTTCGGGGCGCAGGTGCACGCCCCGTGGGCACTCGCGCTCGGCGCCCGCCTGTCCGAGCGGTACAGCATGGACGCGCAGGTCATGCACGCCGACGACGGCATCGTGCTGCGCCTGCCCGACGCCGATCTGATGGGCCTCGACCTGCTCGACCAGGACCCCGTGAAGGCGTCCACGGCGTACGACGCCGAGCAGGCACCGGTCGGCGCGGCGGACGTCGCCTTCGACCGGGGCGAGGTCGATCAGATCGTCACCGACCAGGTCGGCGGCTCGGCCCTGTTCGCCTCCCGCTTCCGCGAGTGCGCCGCCCGCGCGCTGCTGCTGCCGCGCCGCAGCCCCGGCCGCCGCACCCCGCTGTGGCAGCAGCGCCAGCGCGCCGCCCAACTGCTGCAGGTGGCCAGCGAGTTCGGCTCGTTCCCGATCGTCCTGGAGGCGGTCCGCGAGTGCCTCCAGGACGTCTTCGACGTCCCCGGGCTCGCCGAGCTCATGGGCGACATCGAGTCGCGCAGGGTCCGCCTGGTGGAGGTCACGACGCCCGAGCCGTCGCCGTTCGCGCGCTCCCTGCTGTTCGGCTACGTCGCCCAGTTCCTGTACGAGGGGGACTCCCCGCTGGCCGAGCGCCGCGCCGCCGCCCTGTCCCTGGACTCACGGCTGCTGGCCGAGCTGCTGGGCCAGGCGGAGCTGCGCGAACTGCTCGACGCGGAGGTGCTGACCGAGTTGGAGCGGGAGCTCCAGTGGCTCACCGAGGACCGCCGCGTCAAGGGCGTCGAGGGCGTGGCCGACCTGTTGCGGCTGCTCGGACCGCTCACCGAGGCCGAGCTGGCCGAGCGCGGCGCCGACCCGGGGTGGGCCCAGGAGCTGGCCGCCGCCCGCCGCGCCATCCGGGTCCGGATCGCCGGCGCCGACCATTGGGCGGCCGTCGAGGACGCGGGCCGACTGCGCGACGCCCTCGGTACGGCGCTGCCGGTGGGGGTACCCGAGGCATTCACCGAGCCGGTCAAGGACCCGCTCGGCGACCTCCTCGCCCGGTACGCCCGCACCCACGGTCCCTTCACCTCGGCCACCGCGGCGGCCCGCTTCGGCCTGGGCGTTGCGGTCACCGAGGGGGCCCTCCAGCGGCTCGCGGCGGGCGGCCGGGTCGTCCAGGGCGAGTTCCATCCCGCGGGCATCGGCCAGGAGTGGTGCGACGCGGCCGTCCTGCGCAGGCTGCGCCGCCGTTCGCTGGCCGCGCTGCGGCACGAGCTGGAGCCGGTGCCGCCGCCCGCGCTCGCGCAGTTCCTGCCGCAGTGGCAGCACATCGGGAAGGGGCACGGCCTGCGCGGCGCCGACGGACTGGTGCGCGCCGTCGAGCAGTTGCAGGGTGCGTCCGTCCCGGCGTCCGCCCTGGAGAAGCTGGTCCTGCCGTCGCGGGTGGCGCACTACAGCGCGTCGGTGCTCGACGAACTCACCTCGGCCGGCGAGATCGTCTGGGCCGGGGCGGGGGCGCTGCCCGGCAAGGACGGCTGGGTGTCGCTGTACCTGGCGGACGCGGTCCCGCTGCTCCTGCCGCCGCCCCACCCCCTGGAGCTGACCGGGCTGCACCAATCGGTGCTGGACGCCCTCTCCGGCGGCTACGGCCTGTTCTTCCGGCAGATCGCCGACCAGGTCCGTGCTACCACCCACCCCGAGGTCACCGATCCCCAACTGGCCGACGTCGTCTGGGATCTGGCCTGGTCCGGCCGGCTGACGAACGACACGCTCGCCCCGATGCGCTCCCTGCTCGGCTCGGGCCGCACGGCGGGCTCCACGGCCCACCGGGCCAGGCGCACCATCCCGCGCGGTCGCTACGGCTCCCTGACGGCCGCCGCCCGGCCCGTCTCCCGCACCGGCCCGCCGACCGTCGCGGCTCCGCCACCCAGGCCTGGCGCTGGAACCTCGACTACGTCGAGGACCTCAACGGCAACGCCATGACGTACTGGTACACGCCGGA
>NZ_JBSGBN010000116.1:0-30809 GCF_053601275.1 Streptomyces sp. NPDC004752
TCAGGCGAGTACTTCGACGTCCCCAACGGGAACTCCTGTTCTTCGGATCCTCACGATCCAATGATCAGGGTGTCCCCGATCAAGGGCTAACCCCCGACCTCCGTGCTTGAACTACACGCCGTCACCGCCGGATACGACCAGAAAGCCCCCGTCGTCCGCGACGCCACCCTGACCCTCGCCCCCGGCGAGTCCGTCGGGCTCCTGGGCCCCAGCGGCTGCGGCAAGTCCACCCTCGCGCGCGTGGCCGCCCTGCTGCACCGCCCCGACACGGGCACCGTGATGCTCGACGGCGAACCCGTACGCCGGTGGCGGCACCGCGTGCCGCGCACCCAACGCACCGCCATCGGCGTCGTCTTCCAGCAGCCCCGTCTCTCAGCCGACCCCCGCCTGCGGCTCACCGACCTGATCGCCGAGCCCCTGCGTGCCACTGGCCGACGGGACGAAATACCGCAGCGCCTGCCTGAGTTGGCCGGGGCTGTCGGCCTCACCCCCGACCTCCTGGACCGCCGACCCCACGAGGTCAGCGACGGCCAGCTCCAACGCGCCTGCCTGGCCCGCGCTCTCGTCCTGCGTCCGCGCTGGCTGGTCTGCGACGAGATGACCGCGATGCTCGACGCCTCCACCACCGCCGCCCTGGTGGCAGCCGTCGAGGACTACCGCACCGCCACCGGCGCCGGACTGCTCACCGTCGGCCACGACCGGGTGCTGCTGGACCGCTGGTGCGACCGCACCGTCCGCTGGGAGAAACTGACCGCCGCGGAAGCCGGGGAGTAAAGGGATGCAGTCCACGACGATCAAGCGCGCTGTGGCGCAGGACGCCGACCGCCTCATCCGGCTGATCCAGAACTCCGGTACCTACCGGGGCACGTACGCCTCGATCATCTCCGGCTACCGGGTCACTGCCGACTACATCACCCGTCACCAGGTCTTCGTGGCCGTCGATACGGCGGTCGGGCAACTCCAGGGCTTCTAGGCCCTGCTGCTGGAGCCACCGGAGCTGGACCTGGCGTTCGTGGCGGACGACGTTCAGGGCAGGAGTGTCGGCCGACTCCTCATCGAGCACATGATCTCCCAGGCCAGGGCGGCCAGCCTGACCGAGGTGCGCGTGGTCTCCCATCCCCCGGCCGAGGAGTTCTACCGACGCCTGGGCGCCAAGCAAGTGGGGACAGTCGCCCCCTCACCACCGCAGGTCGACTGGGAGCGGCCCGAGTTGCGGTTCACCACCACTTGACGGCGCACAGGAGCCACAGCAACAGGACGGCCCCCGCAGGCATCGGGCCTGCGGGGGCCGTCCGTTGTACCGCCTGCCGAATGAAGGGTGACAAGACGATCACGAGACAGGACGCTCGGATGGGTCTAAGGCGTCACGGCCGGAGCAGCAGGCTGTCGCCGCGCTCCTTGGCGGCTGCGTAGCGCTTGGCCACGTCCTGCCAGTTGACGACGGCCCACATGGCGTCGATGAAGTCGACCTTCTGATTCTTGTACTGGAGGTAGAAGGCGTGCTCCCAGGCGTCGAAGACCAGGATCGGGGTGGAGCCCTGGCCGACGTTGCCCTGGTGGTCGTAGACCTGCTCGACGACCAGCCGACCGCTCAGCGGCTCGTAGGCGAGCACACCCCAGCCGGAGCCCTGCGTGGTGGCGGCGACTCGGCGATCGACTGCTTTCGGCCGCACCCACCAGGCTTCTGCGAATTTGCAACTACAAGATGGGGATGGTAAAAGCCAGGCCAGTATGTGGCCATCGACGCGGAAAGCAGCCAGGCCACGATGCTCACCGATCCGGTGGAGCGAATGGGCGGCACCCGCCAGGGCCCGCCAGGGCAGGTTTCGCCGGTTTCACCATGGCTGCTCCGGCTGAGCTGCGTTTGCAGGTCACTCGAATCTGTGTCGCGGGCGGCAGACACCAAAACCGCGCCGCTTGTGCGCCGGTCAGGCCGTTGACGCCTTCTCCGACGCGGGCTGTATCCGCGTGTCGCCCCGGTGCTGCTGCGCCCAGCCGACAGCGGCTGGTGCCGCCAGACCTGTCAGGGCGAACATGGCACCCACGACGTACCACCCCGGGCGGCCCCAGGTGATGCAGAGAGCGATGAGCATTCCCGGTCCGACGGCCTCAGCCAGGCCCGCACCGAGCCCGAACACGCCGAGGTACTGGCCGGTGGCACGCCGTGGGGCGAGGGCGAAGGACACCTCGAAGCCGGCGGCAGAGTGCCACAGCTCCCCGACGGTGTGGATCACCACCGCTGCGATGAGCAGGGTCGCCGCGGCCCACGCCGGTACCCCCCGCGGACAGCGAAATCAGCGAGCAGGCGACGAGAAAGGCCGCACCCGCCCGCCGGTAAGCCTGCGCACCCGCCGCAGGGGAATCGACGTTGCGGCCGGCCCGCACCTGGAAGGCGACGACGATGACGGTGCCGGTGAGCATGGTGGCCGAGATGAGCCAGTGCGGGGCGGTGGTGGCACCGACCATCCACAACGGGATGGCCACGGTGAGCACCTTGAACTGGATGGCCATGACGCCGTCGAGAACGGTCAGCAGCAGGTAGGGGCGGTCCCGGAGGGCGATCCAGCGAGGGCCGCCGGCATGGGGGACGGGCGCGACCGACGGCAGGAAGAACAGCAACACCGCCGAGAGCACGAATGCGATCCCGTTGCCGAGGGCCATCAGCTGGTAGGCGGTGAGCGTGCCCACCTGAACGACCCAGCCCGCCAGCACGGCACCGAAGGAGATGCCAACGTTGGTCACCGCACGGAGGTAGGCCCTGAACTCCTGGGGCCGGTCGCCTCCGTAGTGCCGGATGAGCGGTGAACGGGCAGCGATTCCGGCCGCCTTCGCCCCCGCAGCAACGCAGACCACGAACACGAACGGCCAGAAGCTGTCCGCCAGGACGAAGCCAGCCGTGGCCAGCGCCTGGACGACCAGGGTGACCGCGTAGACGCCGCGCGCTCCGTAGCGGTCCGCCAGGTGACCGAATCATTGACTCAAGGAGCAGTCCACCAAACTGCCGGAACGGATCAACCGCGAGGTTCCAAGCGCGGCACCGATGTCGTCCAGAAGTCATTCCAGACACTCGTCCACGATGCCGGCGGCGGGAATTTGGGTGCGGTCTTTCAGGTCCGAGGAACCGTTGCGATGGCGTTCAGGCGAAGCGGGCTGCCGCTGTTCTGTATCTCATACAGGGTCGGGCAGATCCAGCCGCCTTCATCGAACTCATTCCACGCGTAGATCAGCACGGTGTTTGCGGGAGTTTTCGCCTTATTGGCGTTGTTCCAGCTGATGGCTCCGCTGAGATGGCTCGCGATCTCAGCGGGTGTCGCCTGCTGGGCCCAGCTGGATTTGAACGTCGTGTAGTCGGGTTCCCAGGAAACCGGGTAGTCGTACCGGGGTCGCTCGTCCCACCCGGTGGTCACCGTCGGCACGACCTCCCCGGCCGCGCTCCCGTAACTGGACCACAGAGCGGTCTCGGAAGCGGCGAGAGCGGCATATGTGGCACCATTTCCGGCTCCGGTCGCATACCGGCTGACAGCGTCGGCTCCCACCACGGTCTTCAGGTCCGCCGCCGTCTGTGCGGTCCACGCCATGACCACGATATACGGATCCGACGCCCCCACCTCGACCGCCTTGGCCCTCATCTCGGTGACCTGGCCGGCATCGGGAGCGGAGAGGAAATAGACCAGCGGCCGGTCACCGAGCACCTTCTGGTAGTTCGACTCACCGAAATATGACGCCAACTCCGCCAGGTTCGTGTCGAACGCCGAAAGGAAATTGCCGTCCAATATGGCGCACCAGTTGACGTCGTCCTTGTAGTCGCTGGACAGATACAACTCCCTGCCCTGCGCCAGCGGATCTTGGGGGTAGTAGACGAACGCCCAGTAGTCGATGCCCGCCGCAGCCGCGTAGTGAATCTCCTGGTCCATGACGTCCTGGCCGACGGCATCGCTGTTCACCGACTCGGTCACCGCGACGCTGACGTTGTCGACGTACAGATCCGAGGTCAGCGTCTCGTTGGTGCGGAAGGCCAGGCTGTCGAACGACGCCCCGGACACCAGCAGGGCCGCGTGGCTGACCTTGCGCACCCCGTCGACGAAGATGTCGACCCACGCCGCGCTCTCCCCAGGCGGCGCCGGATCGGCGATCACCTTCACCGAATACCAGGTGTCGTCGGCGATGCTCTGGATGACGTTCCAGCTTCCGTCGGTCCCGCGGTACACCAGTTGCTTTCCGGCCGTACTCACCCGGGTCGCGATGTCGACGACCGCGCTCGACCCATCGATCAGCAGGGCTCGGGACCACCTGCCGGCGACCGTCTCCTTCCACTCCCACTCGACCGTCACAGCCCGGGACTGGGAGGTAAACGTATGAACCATCGCCGCCATCGAAGAACCGGACTCGTCGTGCAAATGCACGCTCCTGCCACCGTCATCCGACCTGTCCGCCACCAATACGCTGGTGGAAGCCGGCGCTGACACACTCCACCCCGCTGGAACGGCCCCCGTCGTCTCCGCGTCAAATCCCTCGTCGACCAGCACGCGATCAGACACGGTGATCTCGCTGTAGTAGGGCAACCGGAAGTGGTATTCCTCCGGTGACAACGTGCGATTCACAGTGCTGCCGACGTGGTAATCCCCGCCGACCCACGCATCCCATCGAATCGCCCCGACCAATGTTCGAGCAGAACTCCCTTCCAGCGTATCGGCAGCAGCCACACCACTCGCGGGAAGACCCAAAACGGCCCCGCCCGACACCGCCACCGCCACTTTCAGCACATCACGCCGACCCAGTCCATTTGCTTCTGAACCCGCTCCACGAGACATGGCGCAACCTCCAAAGCTGAGACACATGACGCACTTGCCACGGAGTCACCTCACAGAAATGTCCTGCTGGCCGCTTTGCGACCGAGAACAGACGTATGACTTCGCGCCAAAAACATAGCCCCTCGTCGCACTTCAGCCACTGGTACCGAATTGGGGAACCTCTGGACTATGTTGACCGATCTGACCGATCCGCCGTGATGGGCGGACGAGTCGCGGCCCAGTCGTTCGCTGGACGCGATGACGTTGCGCGCGACCCGACCCCGATGCGCTTGCCGCACCGTCTCCGCAGGTCAGCACACACAGTCGTAGGCGCTGCCCGCGAGCAGACACCGAGGCCCGGGGCAGCGACCACCGACGCTTGGCCGCATCCCGTCCGGGGCCGCTCACATCCCACAGGACGGGCATCCCGGAACCCTGCCCGCCGCGGACCACGAAGCTCTGACCTGCGTATTCACCCTTACATGCGGACGACGGCGGCGAGCAGCGGCTCAACAGGCCGTCCCGCGCCCCACCGTCCTGCGGCTGGCCCTCGACGGAGGGGTCGACGGCTTTGAGGTCTCCTACCGGCCGTCCGGAACGGTCCGGCGTTCACTCCGGCCGCAGAGCCCTCCGTAGTGAGCATGATTCGGTCCGGGGACCATGAGCGCATGACGAGCTCATGGCGAACGCGAACACCGAAAAACTGCTCAACCTTGCGCATCCAAATAATTCTGGATTGCTGTCGCCAGTTTAACAGAAATCTTCTCCTGGGCGGCGACAGTAGGGTGCGTACCGTCGGTTGTCTCTGTCGCGGTGTCAATCCAGCCGGCCGTCTCGATGTGTATGACTTTCGCATCTCCCGCGGCATTTCTTGTGGCTACCGTTTCGGATATCTCATCCCTGTGGGCGGTATTGAACGGCGTCATTGCGAAAATCACTGCGTCAGGATAGTACGTTCTCAGGTTCTCAAGGAACTTCAGATAGGCGGGCTTGAAGTTCGGCGCCTTTGTCCCCGTTGAGGGATCATTCGTGCCAAGATTTACCACCAGGTAGTCGGGTACGTATTTTGAGGTATCCCATTCCGGCACGTTCGATTCACCCGGTACATACTCCGACAGTTTGGTGTAACGGCTCACCATTCCCGTCGAGTCCGGGCCGCCGGACCCTGCGGCCACCGCTATTCCGCCGAATGCGACGGTGTTGTGAGAAAGCCCCAGCAGTTCAGGCGTTCTAAAGGTGAAGGAGTTCCCCAGTGAATTGACCAACCCGGCCCCGATGAATCCTACCGAAATGGAATCTCCGATAAACTCCATGGTCGGCTTCTTGATGTAGCGCCTGGTGCTTGCGCCAGGGTCGATCTCAAAGTACTCAATCTTCGGGAAGGATTGCTGGTACTCCGAGTAGATCTTCGCTGTATGCACCCCCTCCTCGAGGCCGGATGCGATGGTCAACGTACCGCTCGCGGTGATATTCCGCTGGAATTCTCCGTCATCCACCCCGTAAAGGAGCCTGCAAGTGCCGGCAAGCGTCACGGAAAGAGATGTTCCAGTGAATCGAAATTCAAGGCCGCTCTGGTAGTACCCGTAAACGGATCCGTCCGCTTGCTCCTGCCAGCGGCCCCGATACTGGATGTTGCTGTCAATCGTCGGGACCACGCCGTCGGCATAGAACACTGAACCATCTGCGTGATGGGTCCGGTGCTTTTCTCCTGGGCGGGATCCGGAGCCAGGGCGCTCCGCGGCGAATGCGAGATTGGGCGCACCCAGAACAATACTGCTTGCTGCGACTGGTGCTGCCTTGAGGAGTGCCCTCCGGCCGATCCGGCCGGCGCCTCTCTCCTCGGACTCAGAATTCTGTTTGGACATACCGCCGTCTCCTTTGATGCTTTTGCGCCCAAGGGTGTACACGGACGTACGTTCTTCAACCTATTCGGCCTGATGGGGGAACCGTAGCCACTGGCAACTCGGTAGTCCTTGGACGGTATTGCTCAACTATCGGACAAAATTTTCCGGCTTCAATCCACTCGCGGCTGGGACGGTGATCTGACCGGAGGCCCTTCGCCGGTCTCGCCAACCCGCGAGATGTCCGCTTTCGACGGCATAGTCCTGGATTTTTGTCCACTACTGGCGTTGTTCTCGTGATGTCGTCAGGACGGATCTGACGGAGACCGTGCCGGAGCGTGCGCCGCCGACGAGAAGCAGCAGGTTTCGATCAGGATGCGCGTGGAGTCCGTTTTCACGGTCAGTGAGTCACCGGCGAGCCGTCGTTGAGGTACGGTGACCGGCCGGAACTCCCACCGGCCGACGCCGACCGACAGCGGCGAACAGGCGTCGACGGCCTTGCCCGGAGACACCGGCGCCCGGAGAGCGGAGGACGTCTGCCGTCATTGAGCGGGGATGTCCGCTGGCGCACGGTGTAACGGCGTGGGGCTGACCCCCAAAAAGGACGCGGAAGCGTCGTGCGACACAGGCAGGGTCCGGCCAGCCGACCCGAGAGCCGATCGCGGCCACGGGCACGTCGGTATGGGCGAGCAGGGAGCCGGCGCGCTCCCGACAGCACCGGTTGAGGCAGGCGACCGGAGGATTGCCGGTCGCCTGGTGGAAGGCAGCTGAACGAGGGAAGGACTACACGGCCGCAGAGTTCATATCCGGCCGGTTGGGACGTGTGGGCCGGCCGCGACCGACCTTCTGGACGGCCGCGACGGCACATGCGGGAGCACGAGAACCGCGAAGCAATTCCTCGTCGGCATCGGCATCTTCCTGACCGGTATCGTCGCCCTGCGCTGATCAGCTCCCGGTGAAGGCGTTGATCAGGCCGTGGGGTGCGCTGTCGCCCAACATCACGTGAAGATCGGGGGCCCCGGCGTTGGACGCGACGCTGCGCACGAACATGGCCCGCTCGTATTCGGTGAGCGCGGTCTCGATGTCGTCGGGGTGCGCGGCGATGGCCTTGCCCAGTTCGGCGCCGTCGTACAGGGCCAGGTTGGCGCCTTCGCCGTTAGGGGCCGCGAGGTGTGCGGCGTCGCCGAGCAGGGTCACCCCCGGTGTCCGATCCCACCGGTGCTCGATGGGCAGGGTGTAGATGTTGCGCAGGACCGGCGCGGTCTCGCCGTCGGTGACCAGCGCGGTGAGTTCCGGCACCCAGCCATCGAACTCCTGTGCGATCCGTGTGGTGGCCGCAGCAGGATCGGTGAAATCGATGTCGGCGAACCAGTCCTGCGGCCTGGCGAGAATCACCCAGGTGTGGAGGTTCCCGCCGCGCTCCCGGTGAGCCAGGATCCCCTTCCCCGGCTCAAGCACCATCATCGTTCCGCCGCCGACGGTTTTCGCCCTGTCCGGGTGCCGGCTGTCGCCTTCGAACAGGCAGGTCTCGATGAACGAGACGCCGGTGTATTCGGGTGTCGCACCGGAAAGCAGTGGCCGGACTCGGGACCAAGCGCCGTCCGCGCCGACCAGCAGGCTCGTGGTGACGGCAGTGCCGTTGGCGAACGCCACCTCATGGCGGCCGTCGCCGAGGGCGCGGACGCCGCTGACCTTGTGGCCCCACCGGACGGTGCCGGCCGGGAGCGAGTCGAGCAGCATCTGCCGCAGTTCGCCGCGCTGCACCTCGGGCTTGCCACCCGTACCGTCGTCGGGCACGTCGAGTAGTACGTTCCCGTCCCGGTCCAGGAGCCGCATCGCCTGGCGTCCCTCCAGGATGAGCTTGCGGAACTCCTCGGTCAGGCCCGCCGTCTCCAGCGCCGGCTGGCCGTTGTAGTCGCGGATGTCGAGCAGACCGCCCTGCATGCGCGCCGACGGGGAGGATTCCGCCTCGTAGACCGTGGACGGGATGCCGTGCAAGTGCAGCACGCGGGACAGCACCAGGCCGCCCAGACCTGCTCCGACGATCGTGACCGGTGTCGTCATGGGTTTCCTCCCAAACTCGCGGGACCGATCCCGATTGGATCGTCACTCCAATCAAGCTAACACGACGTTGGAGTGACGATCCATTCGTGCGATGATGAGGACCATGAGGAAGAAAACTGCGACGCGATCTCAGCGGGCCCCGCGGCGCACGGACAGTCTGTCCAGAGAGCTGATCATCCAGACCGCGATCGAGCTTCTGGACAGCTGCGGCGAGAGCGCGTTGACCCTGCGCGCGCTCACCGTTCGCCTCAGCACCGGCTACGGAGCGATCTACCACCATGTCGCGGACAAGAGCGACCTGCTCGCGGCCGCCACCGACGACATCATCACCCGCGTACTGTCTGGTGCTGACATCGATACGGACCCGCGCGAAACCCTGCGCCACCTTGCCCTGGGCCTGTTCGATGCGGTCGACGCACACCCCTGGGTCGGGGCAGAACTCTCCCGGCAACCGTGGCGACCCGCTCTGCTGGACTTCTACGAGAGCATCGCCGGACTGCTGGACGCACTGGCCGTCCCCGAGCGATCGCGCTTCGACGCGGCCGGCACGCTGATGAACTACGTCCTCGGCGTTGCCGTGCAGAACGCCGCGAACGCCCGGCACCTCGCCGACAGTGACACGGACCGAGCAACTTTCCTGGACAGCGCTGCCGCGCAATGGGCGCAAGTGAACCCCAGCCGGTACCCGTTCGTACATGCGGCGGCGACGCAACTGCGCGAGCACGACGATCGCGAGCAATTCCTCGCTGGCGTCGACATCTTTCTGACAGGTATCGCCGCCCTGCGTTACTGACTTCGGTTCGTCAGGGTGACGTTGGGTTGTTGAGGGTCAGGCCGGTGCCCGCTATGAAGCCGTCGAGGGTATCGGGCCGGTACTGAAGGCGCTTGAGCCGGTTGCGGACGAGGGCTTCAAGCCGGTCGAGGGCAACCACGGCCAGGTTGGCCAGGCTGCGCTTGACGTGGGCCCGTACTCCCTCGACAGGGTTGAGGTCGGGCGAGTAGGCGGGCAGCAGGAACACCGTCAGCCATTCACGCTCGGCGATCAGCTCGCGCATGGCGTGGGAGACGTGGGTGTTCAGGCGGTCCCACACCAGCACGATCGGCGCCTTGACGAGCTGGTGGACACCGTCGACCAGCGCGATGAAGTCGCGCTCTCCCATACTGCGACGCTTGCCTTTGCCTGCGGGGTGGGTGCGCAGACGGTGGCACAGCCGGGTGCGGGAGCCGGGCCGCATGGCGATCACCCCTGCCACCGACAGTCGTCCCGAGCGTCGTCCGCTCACCGTCACCTGCGGAGTCACGCCGCGCCGGCCCCAGGTGCGTCCCCTGGGCGGCCGGCGGGTGAAGCCTGCCTCGTCCTCGAAGCAGACATAGCCTCCGCAGGCCGCCCTTAGCCTCGATCCACCGACCGATGCTTTGTGGGTGACGTTTCAGGAAACGAAGAAATGCCTTGTGACCTGCGATGATGCGAGTTCTTCAGGCTTCCAGCACGCACGATCAGCAAGGCACTTCCGAGATGCAAGTTTCCCACACGCCAGCAGCGATCTCTGCTGCGTTCGACAACGCGAATCTGGTCGCGCATGCCGGGCTTGTCCCGGTGATGCGGCTGGCCGAACGGTGCGGGCTCGCCCGTCTGGTGGCGGACAAGGTGAAGCTGGGCGGGGCGAAGAACGGTGCGGGTGCCGCGACGGACGCCAAGGTCACCAGCATGGTGGCCGGGATGGTGGCGGGCGCCGACAGCATCGACGACCTGGACATGCTGCGGCACGGCGCCATGCCGACCCTGTTCGGTGGGATCCGCGCCCCGTCCACACTCGGCACCTTCCTGCGCGCGTTCACCCACGGCCATGCCCTGCAACTGCACGCCGTGCACCGGAAGTTCCTGGGCGCCCTGGCCCGGCACACTCCGCTCCTGCCCGGCTCGGGCGAGAAGGCGTTCATCGATGTCGACTCCACCCATAAACGGGTCTACGGCCGCGCCAAGCAGGGTACCGAGTACGGCCGGTTCAAAGGCATCCGCACCCTCCACCCCCTGCTCGCCACCCTCTGCACTCCCACCGCCCGGCCGATAACCGCCACTGTGCGGATGCGCCGCGGCAAGGCGGCCGACTCCCGGGCGCCCCGAAATTCGTCAGCGAGGCCCTGGCCGCCGCGGTGGAAGCAGGCTGCACGGGAACCCGGATCCTGCGAGCGGACTCGCAGTTCTACAACGCCGGCGTGATCGCCGCCTGCCGCCGCAACGGGGCCCGCTTCTCCATCACCTGCGGCCTGAACCCCTCCGTCAAACGCGCCATCCTGGCCATCCCGGACACGGCATGGCAGCAGATCACCTACCCCGCCGCCATACCCGATCCCGAAACGGGCAAGCTCATCCCGGACGCCGAAGTCGCCGAGATCCCCGCCTACACCGCGTTCACCGGCCGCAAGAAGACCGAGCGGGTCACCGCCCGCCTCATCGTGCGCCGTGTCCGCGACCTGGCCAAACCCGCCACCGTCGGCGAGCAGGGCGAACTGTTCCCTGTCTGGCGCTACCACCCCTTCTTCACCGACAGCCCCGCCCCGACGTTCCAGGCCGAACAGGAACACCGCCACCACGCCGTCGTCGAACAAGCCATCGCCGACAGCAAAGCCAGAGCCCTGGCCCACCTGCCCTCGGGACACTTCCACGCCAACGCCGCCTGGCTGACCCTGTGGGCGATGGCCCACAACCTGCTCCGCGCTACCGGCGCCCTGGCCTCCGCTTCCACACCAGGGCCACTACCGCGACCCTCCGCGCCCACCTGGTCCACATCCCCGCCAGGACCGCCCGCTCCGCCCGCCGCATCACCCTGCACCTGCCGCTCAACTGGCGTTGGCAGCACGCGTGGACACGACTGTTCGCCACCGTCCACGCGCCGCCCGAGACACCCTGACGTCACTGACCACCCCGCCCGCCAGGGCCCGACCGGAGCCGAATCGTGGAAGAGCTGGGCAAACCAGCAGATGCACCCTGCCCGCACTCAGCTGACAGCCCAAGGCCCCACCCCGAAAACCCGGAGATCACATCGAAACCGCGTCGGTGGATCGAGGCTTAGCTCAGATCCACCGACCGATGCCTTGTGGATAACATTGCGGGAAACGAAGAAGTGCCTTGTGACCTGCGATGATGGGAGTTCTTCAGGCTTCCAGCACGCACGATCAGCAAGGCACTTCCGAGATGCAAGTTTCCCATACGTCGGCGGCGGTCTCCGCCGCGTTCGATGACGCGAATCTGATCGCGCATGCCGGGCTGGTCCCGGTGATGCGGCTGGCCGAGCGGTGTGCTCTGCCCCGGTTGGTGACGGAGAAGGTGAAGCTGACCGGGGCAGGCAACGGCGCGGGTGCGGCGGCGGACGCCAAGGTCACCAGCATCGTGGCCGGGATGGTCGCGGGTGCGGACAGCGTCGACGACCTTCACGTGCTGCGCCACGGTGCGATGCCGGCCGTGTTCAAAGGGATCCGCGCCCCGTCCACCCTGGGCACCTTCCTCCGCTCCTTCACCCACGGTCACGCTCTCCAACTCCACGCCGTCCACCGGAGGTTCCTGGCCGCGCTGACTGCGCACACCCCACTGCTGCCCGGCGCCGGCGAGAAGGCGTTCATCGACGTCGACTCCACCCACAAGCGCGTCTACGGCCGTACCAAGCAGGGCGCCGAGTACGGCCGGTTCAAGGGAGTGCGCACCCTGCACCCCCTGCTCGCCACGGTCTGCACCCCCAACTCGCGGCCGGTGATCGCCGCGGTGCGGATGCGCCGCGGCAAAGCCGCCGATTCCCGCGGCGCCCCGAAGTTCGCCGCCGAGGCCCTGGCCACCGCCGTCGAGGCCGGCTGCACGGGCATCCGTATCCTGCGCGCCGACTCGCAGTTCTACAACGCCGGTGTGATCGCCGCCTGCCGCCGGGCCGGCGCGCACTTCTCCGTCACCACCGGCATGAACCCCTCCATAAGACGGGCCATCGCCGCGATCCCCGACACCGCGTGGCAGCAGATCACCTACCCGACCGCGGTGCCCGATCCCGGGACCGGCGACCTCATCTCGGACGCCGAGGTCGCCGGGATACCCGCATACACCGCGTTCGCCAGCCGCAGGAAAGCAGGCCGGGCCACCGCCCGGCTGATCGTCCGCCGGGTCCGTGACCTGGCCAGACCCGCCGTCGTCGGCGAGCAGGGCGAGCTGTTCCCCGTCTGGCGCCACCACCCGTTCTTCACCGACAACCCCGCCCCCACCCTCCAGGCCGAGCGCGAACACCGTCACCACGCCGCCGTCGAGCAGGTCATCGCCGACAGCAAGGCCTCCGCCCTGGCCCACCTGCCGTCGGGACACTTCAACGCCAACGCCGCCTGGCTCACCCTGTGGGCGATGGCCACAACCTGCTCCGCGCTACCGGCGCACCGACCTCCGCCTTCCACGCCAGGGCCACCACCGCCACCCTGCGCGCCCACCTGGTGCACGTTCCCGCCCGGATCGCCCGCTCAGCCCGCCGCATCACCCTGCACCTACCGCACAACTGGCGATGGCAGCACGCCTGGACGCACCTCTTCGGCACAGTCCGCCACCCACCCGAACCCGCCTGACAGCCTCTGCCCACCGCCCGCCAGGGCCCGACCGGAACCAAAAAGGTGGAAAAGCTGGGCAGACCAGCAGATACGACCTGCCCACCACAGCCGCCAACCCGAAAACAACCCAGAAGACCATCAGGAGATCATTCTCAAACCATGTCGGTGGATCGAGTCTAAGACAGCCCCTCGCTCGCCGCGCCCCACCGGCCGACGAACTCCTCCAGGGCGCGGCGCTGCTGTTCCTCGCGGGCGATCTGCTGCGCGAGCACGCCACGGTCGATGTACGGGTCGGCTGCGGCGAGCATCAAGCGCTGGAGTTCGGCCGGCTCCAGCGCCTCCACCTCGCGCGGGACGGACGTGGGACGGTGGCTGGCGCGGCAGCGTCAACATGTCGCCTTCACCCCCCTGCGATCCCCGGGCGCCCGCCGCGTTGTGCGGCTGTCGGCAACTCGGCCGGTGCCCGGCTTCGGGGCTAGAGGTCCTGGACGGCACGCAGGGCCTGGTCCACCCGGGCCATGGCCGCAGCGTCGACGGGGCCGACGAGCTTTGCTCCCTCGAACCGGTTGACCCGCAGCTGCGTGATGTTGACGGCGACCGCGGTGCACGGGACCGGATCGCCGATCACCACCGACATGGCCGTGTCGGGGTACCGGCCGCTCTCATGCAGCACGATCACGAGCACGGCGCCGTAGGACTCTTCCAGGCCGGTCAGGCTGATGATCAGGACGTTGCGGCCGTCGGGAATGGCCCAGATCTCACCGCGTTTCACAGGGTGTCGCCCTCGCCCGCCAGGTCGTCGCCGAGGCCGAGCGCGGCAAGCTGCCGCGCGGCGTCGAGGGTCGCGGAGCGGCGGGCGGCGCGCACCACGTACGCGTTCACGCTCATGCCGGCCCCGGCGGCGGCCGCCCTGATCGAGGGGGCGAGATCATCGGGGATGCGCAGGGTCATGGTGGTGACAGACATGACTGCAAGAATAGCCACCGGTTCACGGTGGCGTAAGGCGGTTACGGCCGGGACGCCAGCGGCACCTGGCCGCACGAAGCGGACCCCGGGCCTGCGCCACAGGCCCGGGACGGGCAGGCTGGAGAGGTACGGACGAGGGACGTCCGCGCCGGGCAGACCTACCGGCGCGAAGTGCCGTACACCCTGCCCTCCGGCCGCTACGGGCGCGAGCCGCTCGCCGGCTCCTTCTGGCAGCTGACATGGCTGCGCAGGTGGTGGTTCGCCCTGACGGTCACCAACACCGACTGGGCTCGCGGCGATTTCGGCGCGGGGCGGGTGAACCCGTCCGCTCTGCGGCAACCGTACTCGGGAGTTGAGATTGGTAGGCGTCGTTGATCGTGTAGTCGGTGTTCGGCTGCCCGCTGTCGTGGATGGGGAGCGAGCGTTACGGGGTGTCGGTCGCGCCGTACTTCCATCCCTCGGCGGAAGCGATCGCCGAGGTCACGAGTCTGCTCGCGCCCGGCAACAGCCGACACTGACCACCCCAGAAGCCCCCGGACCGGGCTGTCACCCCTACGAGGGAGTCTGCCTTCGGGGCCGGGGTGGAAGCCTCATGGAGCAAGATCGTCCGTTTTCGTCCACCATGGAGGCACTCTTGAAGTCACGTATGGCACGCGCAGTCGGTGCGGGCGCGGTGGCCCTGACCGCAGCCCTGGCGATGCCCGCGGCTGCGGCTCAGGCCGCCCCCCAGACGGTGCGCGTGACCGTCGGGCAGGGCCCGTCCGCGTGCATGCCGGGAATGGTCTGTCTCTACGAGAACTACGACCTGAACGCGGGCGGTCCCGCCCGAGTCCTGCAGACCGACGAGGACATCGACTGGCTGGGCAACTACGGCTTCAACGACCGGACCAGCTCGGTGTGCAACTTCACCGGCCACGTCGCTGCGCTCTACAAGGACCGCAATTACGGCGGAATCCGCGGGCATGTCGTGTTCCCGGGCGAGTGCAGGGACGTCCCGGCCGAGTTCAACGACGAGGCGTCCTCTCTGCGGCTGTCCTGAGCAGTGCCCGCGCGGCCGGGCGCGTGGAACTGCTGCGCCCCGGCCGCCGTCGCGAAGTGCCGGGCCGGAAGACTGTCGGAAATGGTCTCAGTGGCCCTCGACGACCACGCCGCCGCTATCCCCGCTGCCTCATCGGATGACGGCGCTCACGCTTCCTCGGCGGCATCCGGGTCGCGCAGCGGCCGCGGGCCCCCGGGGAACTCCGGCAGTTGGAAAGAGTAGCGGCCGAACATCGCTTCAGCAGCGACGTCTTGCCGTCGACCCCATATCACGACAGCTCCGCCAGCCGCCACGGCGGTATCCCGGACACGTCCACCTCGCCCATCCCGAGGTATCTCCTCCGCCCGCCCCAGCGCCCCCTTCATCTGCGGCTCCGAGATCCGCACCGGCCCCCGTAGCCGGTCCAGCTCCGACACCCGGGCGCCCGGCGGCACGGCCAACAGCGAGTCCAGCAACGCCCGCTGGCCGGTGCTCGACAGGCCGTACAGGGTGTCCCACAGCCTGTTGTTCGCCGCCTCCCGGACCGTGCCCACCAGCCGGGCCGGACGGCTCGCCCCTGGCAGCAACACCCGGCGCTCACGTAGCCACCCGGCCGCCGCGTCGAACAGCGACTTCGGCCCGTCGCTGGTCATCCAGGCCCGCGCATCCAGCGACTCACTCAGGTCGTCTCGCACCTCGGCGAAGTCCGGCCAGCCCTCGGCCTGCTGGATCTCCAAGGCGTGCGTACGGGCCGTCCCGTCACGCGCCGTACTCCTTCAGGCACGACGGATCGGGTTGGCCTCCAACCTCACCCAACAAAGTGGTGTCCGCTCGCCATCACGCGGACGCCACGCGGGATAGCCTCATTCAGAACGCGCGAGAGGCCTCACCTTGTGGGGGCTGCCGCTCGTCAGTCCCCTCTCCTATGTGGGTTGATTCGCCCATTTTGGTCATATGTGCCGTGGCTCACAAAATTGCCGTGGCCATCGCAGTCACCGCCGAACAGGTACCTGCCTTTGGGCTGCAGCGGCCCGAAAATCTGCGTGCCGTCAGTGCACTTGGTCCATGCGCCGGACCGACCGCTGGTCACAGTGCAGCGGTCCACCCACGAGCGGGGGCCAGTCACCGCGCCCGTGCAGCTTGCAGCGGCAGCGTGCGCACTGGGTGCAAGCACTACACCGCCTGCCAGCACGCTGACTCCAATGGCTGCCGAAGCAAGCGTGCGCCTCCACACCTGCAACCTATACGCCACGTCAACCCCCTTTGCGCATCAGACTGCGCCTCGTCTGGCTCACTTATCAATTCGACGATAGGTGTGCCTACCGGAAGCCGCCTTAGCAATCAGTCCACACCTCTTCGCATTCCGTCCACGACCAGCAGGGGCACGCTCGGTCCGATCCGGCCCCTCGGGGAAGCAGTGCACACAGCGGCGCAATCAGGGATCGGGTATTTACGGCAGCTCGAACGCGTCCCACAGGACGTGGCGGCGAAGTGCAGTTGTGATGGGTGCAGTTGCAGGCCATCGGCCCGGGTGATGGCCTTACCGGGTGCGGAGAACGGCGCTGCCAAATGGCCAGCAGTGTTCGGGCAGGTATCGCACCCCGCCCTCGGCCGGAGAACGTCGGCCCGTGGTCGTCCTGCAGGTGGGCACCGGCCGCCAGGCCGCCGCCTGCAGGATGGTCAGCAGCTCGGCCTTGAGTGTCTCCGTTTGCTCCGGCGTGGTCGCGGCCGCGGGTGTCTCCAGCAGATGTGCCTTGAGGACGGCGGGGATGTCCAACTCCCACGGTCCGCGCCGGGACGGCTGGCGGGGGATGGGCCGGGCGTAGGAGTCGTCGTAGAGCTGGGCGAGGAACTTCAGCGCCTGGGCGTCAGAGACATCGGTGATGCGCTCGCGGGCCGGGGCGCCGGGGCGCGGCCCTCCGCCTCATGCAGGTGGCGCACGAGCGTCAGCCGCAGGGCCTGCGGGGCGGGCACGTAGCGCGGGTGGGTGCGCAGGTCGTGGACGGGGCCGCTGCTGAGCGCGGCGCCTACCCCTGCGGCTGCTGGCCGGCCCCGTGACGGCGGTCAGCTCACGGTCGTCTATCTGTGGAAGTATTCCTGCACGACGCCGGACGGTGCTGCACCTCTGCTCTTCCCGAACCCGGAGGGAACGGGACCGTACTTCCAGGCGAAGCGGCGCAGGCGGTAGGCGATACGGGTGCCGCGTTCGCCTGTGTTGTCGGCGGCGGTGGCGGTTTTCCAGCAGACGGCTGCTGCTCTTTTGAAGAACGTGTGCGCGGATGCGGGTTCGTGGTGGGCGGCGGTGACCTCTACCAGCAGATGCTCCGGTCCCTGTGTTTTTGTCTTGGCGGGTACGCGCTTGCTGGCGTTGTACGGGAGAAGCCGGCTGGGCAGTTGCCCGGCGGGCGCTGCCTGCTGCTTCACGGTGCCGGTGTGCTCGCGGGTGCTGGACGCCGCGGCGACGATGACGCCCAGCCGCTCGGCGAACTGCGTTCCGGGCAAGGGGATCTCAAGGTCGGGATGATGGTCGTAGCCGATGGCGACGGCGGTGGCCACGAATTCGATGACGGCCTGCGCGGTTGGGGTGTGCCTGCGTGGTGTGGTGCGGTTGAGACGGTTCAGGACGCGCAGGACGGTGGCAAGGCTGGCATCGGCGGCCGTCACGCAATAGGCCGGGGCGTCCTCATCACCGTCGGTGCCGTCGGGTGGCGTGATGGCGCCGGCCTGGGCGCGCCACAGGGCGGCGGCGTGGAGGTCGCCCTGGGCGAGGTGCTGCAGGTAGAGGCAGTAGGAGGCGGAAGCGTCGCCCGCGCCGGCGGCGTACTGCCACCAGAAGCGGGCGCCGTTGTCGGCGCCTGCGAGTTGCAGGGCGCAGCCCAGGATCCGGGCGGTGCGTGGCTGCGGTACCTGGTCGGTGAGGAAGTCGGCGAGCTGGTCTGCGGTGCAGTGGGTGAGAACGGCCTCGCACAGGGCGGCAAGGCTCTGTGCGGCGGTGTTGTCGGCCGGGTCTGTCCGGCCGCCGTCCCACAGCAGCAGACCGTCCAGCAGCAGGCTGTCGCCGGTGCAGTCTTCGTACGGGACGACGTCGGAGGGGACGTGGGGCTGGTGCAGCAGCCGTGACTGGGCGAGGAGGTCTTCGACGGTGCTCATGGCGGGGTGGTCACTCCTGGGTGTCGGTGTCGGGGAAGAGGTCGTTCAGTGCCCGTCGGGCGTGGTGGTCCAGGGTGTGGGTGATGGCCGGGGGCAGGCCGACGATGCCGGGATGGCGTCCGGGTGGATGCCGCACAGGTACCGCAGGACGGTGATGTCCATCTGGTCGGCGGGCAGGCCGGCGATCGCGTCGAAGAGCTGTGCGAGGACCTCGATGTGGGCCAGGCGCTCGGCCAGGTCGGTGATCCGGGCCTGGTCGGCGGTGGAGAACGCCGCCGCGCGCAGGTCGGGGTGTCCGCCGGGCCGCCTGGGGATGCGGGAGAGGACCTTCGTACGCAGCAGCTCCCAGGCGTGTCGGGGCTGGCGGTCGCCTCGTCCCAGGTGAGCCAGAGAATGTCGAAGGTCTCACCGGCCGCCTGCCGGGCACGCTGCTCGGTCTGCAGGAATGCCTGTGCGTAGGCGGTGTAGGGCTGCCACATGGCCTGGGCGAGTCCCTGGTGGGCGACGGGCTGTTCGTCGCCGTCGCCGGGCTGGACGTCACCGATCCGGTTCCTGATCCAGTCGGCGTCCTTGTCGGCTTCCCAGGCGGCCGCCTGCCACAGCCGGCGCAGCGGGCCGACGGGTATGTCCAGGGCGCGCACCACGCTGTAGGTGATCTCCCAGCGGGGGTAGTAGCCCTTGCCGCCCAGGAGTTCGGACAGGCGGGTCTTGGAGTACCCGGAGCGGCCGACGAGTTCGTCGAGGGTTAAGCCGCTCGCGACGAACCGGCTGCGGAGCGGCTCCAGCCACGACCGGTGCGCCATGCCGGCACTCTCACAGATCGGCTCCGGGGGGCGGCCCCGGCGATGGGGGGGCTCCCCCGCGGGCTGCTCGGGCACCTGGGGCGGCTTCACGATGCCGGCTCCTCAGCCCGGTCCGGTGCTGAGGCCGGCGAACCCGCCGCCGACGCCGACGTGGTGCAGGACCGGGACCGGGTGTCCGTGCCGCTGAGCGCGGAGACGGTCTGCTGGATGAGAAGCCCCAGCGAGGGCAGCAGCGCGGCCACGGCCGCCAGCTGCCCCAGCACGGTCATCACCGTGCTCCACGTGAGGACCGCCGCCAGCACGACCGCGGTCATCACCTGCCTTGCTGTCATGTGAACCTTCCCTCAATGGAAGAAGCGTCCGGAAAGGCCCCTCCGGGACGGTGCTCAAGCCCCCCGGGAGGAGTTGGACGACAGCATGGTGCGCCGGGCGCACAACACTCAACGTGATCATGAAGTTACGGAACAATGGCACCACGTCAGTCACCGGGCACCGTCGGCTCCTTACGTCACGACCGCCACAAGGACCGGCAGATCATGGCGGAATGAACCCTTTTGATGTCGGAACCGTACTTCCCATTGCGGCACCGACCGGATGACGCACCATGGAACACGGGCGCCTCCCCCGGCGCCGCACCTTCCCGTCTGGAAGGCCACGCGGTCCCCTCGTGCTCAAGAACAACCGGAGGGCAACCGCACCCGCTTCCGCCCAGCCGCCCACGCGCTGGGCGGAAGCGGACCCGCCGCGCGGGAGCCGCACACCCGAGCCACCTGCAGCCGCCCAGCTCCTGCACTGCCGTCGTCACTGCCACCGGGCAGCTGCTTGAACGCCCCGGGGCGTTCAGCCGGGCCGTCAGTGCAGCCACCGCGCCGCCGCTGTCCTGTTCGGCGTCCCGGCGCAGTGCACTGGGCACCGGGGTGTGTCTACCGCCAGCGGTAGAAGAGGGCTTCGCCGGGCCGTGATCCCAGGTGCATCGGGACGCCGGCCAGTACTTCCCCGACGTCGACCGTCTGTCCGGACTCCAGCACGCTGAAGCCCTGCCGCGCGTAGTACGGGCCGAGGCCGCGCTGCGTTTCGAACTCACCGAACAACATCAGGTAGTTCATCTGCCAGTGGAGTTGAGCGCACTGCTTCAGCAGTGCCGCCCCGATGCCGCGGCCGCGGGCGTCCTCGCGCACCGCGAGTGCCTTGATCTTCGCGTAGCTGGGAAAACACCGAAAGCCCTTGGACTGCCATGCCATGCCCAGCTCAGAAGCAGGTACTGAACCCCAAGATCACCGATAGAGTCGGGCTCAGCGGGCGGCCTTCTTCTGCAGCGCCCATACGTAGTCCCACTTGCCGTGCGTGCGTTTGGGTTTGGTGTCGGCGAATGCCTGGATGGTCGGCCACAGTCCGGTGGCACCGGCTGCGATCGTCGAGCTGAGGGCAAGCGTACTTTGGAGCGCTTCGGGCCGGACGGCGGCAAGGACGGCACTCGTCGTACCAAGTACGGCGCCGGAACGGCTGAGAGCCCGGGACCGGGCCGCACTGTTCATCTCGGCGGTAGCAGCGTTCAACTCGTCACGGATGGCGAGCGCTACTCGTTCCAGGGCTATCTGGGAGTCGACCGCTTCCAGTGCATCGTCGAGTTCGAGAAGCCGGGAACGCATGAAGTCGCGGTGCTGACGGTACGAGTCGAATTCCTCGATGGTAACTTGTGCGAAGTCACTGAGGATGAGCCCGTTGATGAAGGGGAGATCAATCTCCAGGATCGGCCGGACTACCCTGCTGGCGAGAGGCTTTGTTCTCGTCAGATCCACGGCTCGGCCATGCTCCACCAAAAAGTCGATGGACCGGTCACTGAACGAAGGAAGCGGACCAGGCTCAGGATCGATAGGCGCGTCCTCGTCATACCCGCCAGCGCTGCCGTTTATGAAGACGGGTCCGTACCAGGCCAGCCCGCTGCGCAGCAGAGCCTCGGCGTCCAGGAGCCACTGGCTCAACTCGACAAGATCCCTGGTCACCATGCCGTAGCGCCAGCTTACGTCGACGGAGCCCAGTGACTCACCATCGCCTCCCGTGCTGTGCGAGTAAAAGGAATCTCCGAGCAACCCGAGTTCGTGCACCACTCCGATGCCGTGGTCAGACAACAGCATCGTGTCCGCGACCAGGGCGACCCGCTTGGTCACATGCGTGAAACTACCCAAATCTGAGGACATCCCAACGTAATACGGCGAGGTCGACGCGTCCTTCGCTCTCAGGAGACGCTGGTAGTTGGGCCTGACCGTGCGACCGTACAAAAGGGCAACGTCTTGAACAGACGCCCTCTCCTGTACCGAGAGCGAGTCGTAAAACTCGTTCATACAGGTTGCCACGGGACGGTCCTGCCAGGCCCGGTAATTCTGCCACGCTCGCCGTACGCGTCGGAACATACGCAAAGTATGACGGGCGGCCAAGCGTCCAGTCCGGCAGTCGCCATCTTGGCTTCTCCAGCTGCCCCGTTCACCAACACTCCGACTATCAGCTCACCAACCCGATCCGGCTCGCCGACGGCATCTGAGCTGAGTCCTGTTCGATTTTTGACCTGGGCTAACGCTGTTCGGAGGCTTGAAAACAGGCACTTACGCCGGAGGGCTCGTCGAGAAGAATCCGCCGATGCTCCGTGTCAGCCGGGTGGCTTCGGACAGCCCGTACTTGAAGGCGAGGATCGCGTAGACCATGACGATGAACGCCACCATCGCCGTCCTGGGGAGCCAGACGCTCGTGGATGGCGGTGGCAGGGTCCGCGTGGTGCATGACGCGGTGTTGGGCCAGCGGGGCGAAGGACTTGTTGATGGCCGGGATCACGTCCCAGTCGGCGTCGGTGAAGCCGACGCGTACGTAGGCGATGGTGCCGCCATGTGCGCGAACGTCGGCGATAGCCCCTTCCGCACGACCGAGCAGCGCGTTGCGGGTCCCGCCTTCTGGCAAAGCGGCCAGGATCGCGGGCTGGTAGTCCATGACGAGAAGCGCGGTGTGCACGGGGTCAAGAACGGAAGCAGTGCTCACGTGAGTGTTCTCCTTGCTGGTGGTGTGCGACCGATCGAGGCAGGCGCGTCGACGGAGTCTGCGGCCTGCGGCCTGCGGGCTTCAGCGGCAAGTTGCGGTATGTCATGAGTGGCCACGAGCCAGTTCCGGCTCGTGCTGCGTCATCTGGTCGCGTCGGGGAAGCAGGAGCGGGGTGGCCAGAATGAGCAGTCCCGCGACTGTGAGAGCGGTGCGTGGGCTAGTGATGTCGGCGAGCAGTCCGGCGAGCGCGGTGAGGATCGCGATGGACGCCTGCTGGCCGATCGACCAGGCCGACAGGGTGCGGGCGACGAGGTGCTTCGGCGTGCGTTCGAGCCGGTAGGTGGCGAGCACCGGGGTGTACAGGCTCATGTTGATGATGATGGCCAGCTCGACGGCCATCACGGTGACAAGGCCGACGACGCCGGGACGGACGAAGGCCAGGCCGATCAGCCAGATGGCACGCAGGGTGCCGACGGTCCGGAAGACCCAGTGCCGGCCGAAGCGGGCCACGACACGGCGGGCCAGCCGGGAGCCGATGAGTCCGCCGAGGCATGGAGCGGCGAAGGCGAGGGCGTACTGCCAGGGTGGGAACCCGAGCTGGCGAAGCAGGAGCACGGCCAGCAGCGGCTCGGTGGCCATGATCAGACCGCCGACGAGCATGTTGTTGAGGTAGAGCGACCGCAGACCGGGGTGGCCCATGATGTGTCGCCAGCCGTCGAGCAGTGCGCCTGCCCGGACCGGGCTCTTTTCGGTTGTTCGCGTTGCTTCTTCGTGGCTGCGGATCGCGGTGATGCCCAGCGCGGAGAGCAGGTAGCTGAGCGCGTCGGCGACCACGGTGGTGACCGGCCCGAACAGGCCGATCGCCGCCCCGCCCAGTGGTGGCCCGACCGCGATGGAGCTCCAGTTCGTGGACTCGAACCGCGCGTTGGCGACGAGCAGGTCGTCCGGTCGGACGAGGGCCTTGAGATAGGCGCCGCTGGCCGCGTTGAAGGCGATCTTGGCTGCGGCGACCACGGCCGAGACCACGAGCAGCTGGACGAAACTGAGCCATCCGAAGGCGTAGGCGACGGGGATCGTCGCCATGGCCGTGAACCGGGCCAGGTCCATCATGATCATGACCGGGCGCTTGCGCCGGAACTCCACCCACGGCGCGAGCGGCACCGCGATCAGCGCACCCACCGCAGGCCCCACCGCGGACAGCGCGGACACCTCAGCGGGTCCGGCATGCAGCACCAGCACGGCGATCAGCGGCAATGCCCCGAACCCCAGCCCGGACCCGTAGGCGCTCACCGCATATGACGCCCACAGCCAGCCGAACTGCCGGCCCAACCGTCTCCTGCCCACCATGCTCAGCGCACTCCCGTTGAAGTCCCACCCGAACAAACTGACGTTGACCGATGAGAGATAAGCGGGCAGGACAACAGCAGGTCAAACAACTGACCTGCCAGCAATCCACAACTACAAGTTGTTCACTAAGGTGGGTCGGCGTGGATCTCGAAGCAGTACGTACCTTCGTCGCCGTGGCGGAAGCGGGCCAGTTCCAGAAAGCCGCCGCCGACCTGTCGATCACTCAGCAGGCCGTGTCCAAACGCATCGCCGCGCTGGAGCGCACCCTCGGCGTTCGGTTGTTCACCCGTGCCCCACGCGGCGCTGAGCTCACCATCGACGGTCAGGCGTTCCTGCCCCACGCACGCGAGCTGCTGCGCGTCGCCGAGCGTGCAGGCGCGTCCGTGCGCCCCGGCCGCCGTCCGCTGCGCGTCGACGTGCTCGCCTCGCGCAGCGCGCAGTCGGGCCTGATGCGCGGCTTCCACCGCGCACACCCCGACATCGACCTCGACGTGATGATGCTCTTCGACATCGAGACGGCCGTCACCGCCATTCTCTCCGGTGCGATCGACGCGTCCTTCCGCGCCGTCGCCGCACCCGGCCGGCCCCTTCCCGAGAACATCGCCTCCGTCCGGGTCCTCGACGAGCCCCTCCAACTCCTCACCGGCCCCGCCCACGCACTGGCGGGCGCCCGGTCGGTGCCCCTCGCCCAGCTCACCGGGCACCGGATCTGGATGCCCGGCATCGCCCCCGGTACCGAGTGGGGCGCCTACTACGACGACCTCGTCGCCGAGTTCGGCCTCACCATCGAGGTGACCGGCCCCAACTTCGGCACCGACGCGCTCCTCGACACCATCGCCGACACCCCGGCCCTGGCCACCTTCATAGGCGAGCCCACCCGCCTCATCTGGCCCGCCGACCACGGCCTGCGCCGCATCCCGGTGACCGACCCGACGCCCGTCTACCCACACTCGCTCCTCTGGCACCGCGACAACCCCCACCCCGCGCTGGCCACCCTCCGCACCCACCTCGCCGCCACAGCGGCCGGCTACGACGCCGCCGGGACCTGGAGGCCGGGCTGGGTGATTCCGCGCTGAGCTTGTTCTTTATGGTCCGAGGTCGAAATAGGTCTCGAACTAGGCCGCTCACCTGGGAGTTCGCCGGACGTGGAGGCGGCCTTCGCCTGATCATGTGCTCCGACCAAGGACACACGTGACCAAGACGAAGGCCGTGAGGGTGAGTCTGCTGCCTGACACCGGTCCCGGGGAAGCGTTCGCGAAGGCGTCACGCTTCCGGGAGGACTTATTCGACTGCCTGACCGCGCGCGGGGACGAACTGTTCGACCTCGCCGACGCGTTGCTGTGCGCGGACGGCCCGGTAAGGACACCGGTGGACCTGACGCTGGTGGCCGAGCACCAACGCGGGCACGGCGCGATGTACGACGCGCTGAACAACGGGACCGTGGACGTGCCCCGGCTGCGGCAGGTGCTGGCGGGCCTTCCCATGCCGCAGGCCGCCGACGGCCGCCTGGTCCTCGCCGTCGACATCAGCAACTGGCTCCGCCCCGACGCCCCCACCAGCGCGGAGCGTCTGTTCTGCCACGTCTACGGCCGCAACGGACGGACCTCGGACCAGTTCATCCCCGGCTGGCCGTACTCCTTCGTCGCCGCCCTGGAATCGGGCCGGACGTCCTGGTGCCAACTCCTGGACGCCGTCCGCCTCGGGCCACGAGGACGACGTCGCCGAGGTCACTGCCGCGCAGGTCCGCCGGGTCGTCACCGACCTGATCGAGATGGGCCGCTGGCACGCGGGCGACCGCGACATCCTGATCGTGTTCGACGCCGGATACGACGCCCCGCGCATGGCCCACCTCCTGGCCGGCCTCCCTGTCGAGGTCCTCGGGCGAATGCGCTCCGACCGCGTCATGCGACGGCGCACGCCCACGCTCAAGGAGTACTCCCTGGCCTACCCCCAGGGCGGACGGAGGCCGAAGCACGGCAAGGAGTTCCGCTTCGCCAGGCCCGAGACCTGGGGCGACCCGGACGCGGCCACCACGCAGGTCACCGACCGGTACGGCACCGCCCGCGCGATGTCCTGGGACCGCATCCACCCCCGCCTGACCACACGCTCCGCCTGGATCGACCACACCGGCGAACTCCCCGTCATCGAGGGCACGTTGATCCGCCTCCAGGTCGACCGCCTTCCCGGCGGCCAGGACCCGCTGCCGCTCTGGCTGTGGTCGTCGGCCACCGGACTGAGCGCGGAAGACGTCGATGTCCGCTGGCAGGCGTTCCTGAGGCGCTTCGACCTGGAACACACCTTCCGGCTCATGAAGCAGACCCTGGGCTGGACCCGGCCGAAGCTCCGCACCCCCGAGGCCGGTGAACGCTGGACCTGGATCGTGATCGCCGCACACACCCAGCTCCGCCTCCTTCGCCGGGCCGCCACCGATCTGAGACGGCCGTGGGAGAAGCCGGCCGAGCCCGGCAGGCTCACCCCGGCCCGGGTCCGCCGGGGGTTCAGAAACCTCCGCCCGCACCTGCTCTGCCCGGCCCGTGCGCCAAAACCCTCAACGCCCGGTCCTGGAAGGCCACTTGGCTCGAAGAACCGGCGACCCGCCACCCACTACGGCATGGGCAAAACCGTGAAACGACCAGAAACCATCATCGAACGAAACCGACTCAGACCATAAAGAACAAGCTGAGTGCCTATTCCTGAAGCGTTCGCGTCAAAACGCCGCCGTGGGGGTGCTGAGGGGATGCGGAGAGGTAGACATGAAGGGTGCCAGACAGCAACGAACCGGACGAGGGTTAGGGTCTGCCGGAACTGTGCGATCTCTGCGGGACGGTCGTCTCCGACGGAACAATGCACTCGTGCCGGACTCCTCCGTGGTCCACGCCCATGACGCGAAGTTCGACGGGAAGCGCTTCATCACCGCTTGCTCGCGCGAGCACCTGGCTGAACTGGTCGAACAGTACAAACAGCGGCCGTTCGTGGACGCCGAGCTGTGGGCAGGAAAGATCGGCCGGGCGATCGAGGCTCACGGTGGAAGGATCAGCCCGGAGGAGTTGGCTGAGGAGACCGGGCTCACTGAGGGCGAGATCGAGCTCGGGGTGCTGTGGCAGAACCTCGGCGCCCACCGCTGGCACCAGCGGTTCGGGAAAGGCGACGGCCCGCAGACGGAGTGATCAGCGCCTCGGGCGAAGTCCGATTTCTGAAACCTGCGCAGGTCAGGCGGCCTGTGGGGGCTGACGTCGCGCCGTTCGGCGGGCCGGGCCTCGCGGCGGGTGAGCCGCCGGCCAGTGTGCTTTCGGCGGACGCCGAAGCTCATCCGGCAATCTGACCCTGAGGGGCTGCACGTCTCTCTCCCGTTGAGCGGGGCATTACGCACGGTCCGGGGCATGGAGGAGGTTGTGCACGGTCCGGGCAGCCTGTGTGTCGTCGACACATCTCGCTCCGTCGATGTTCATGGGGGCGACGACTCCCTTCCCCATACGGGAGTTGGGCTAGAGGTCCCCAAAGCGCTGCTGCCTCTCCCACGGAACCGGCTCGACCAGGTGACTGGTCTGCGGTTGTCAGCGCAGGAAGGATTCGGCGCCCTGTTAGCCCAACTGCTCACCCAGCTTGCACGGGGCACCGATTCCTACCAACCCTCCGACGGGCCGCGGCTCGGCTCAGTGGTGGTCGACCTGCTGTCCGCGCTGTTCGCCCACGCCCTCGAAGCAGACAGCTCCCTCCCACCAGAAACTCACCGGCAGACCTTGATTTTACGTATCCGTACCTTTATCCAGAGGAACCTTCAAGATCCACACCTGACTCCAAGCACCATTGCCGCTGCGCATCACATCTCCCGCAGCCACCTGTACCGCCTCTTTGAGCACGAAGAAGAGTCGATTGGTGGTTGGATCCGTAGCCAGCGCCTGGAGCACACCCGCCGCGATCTGGCAGACCCCAATCTGCACAGCACTCCCATCCACGCGATTGCCTCTCGCTGGGGTTTCCCACGAGCCGCCGACTTCAGCCGGGCGTTCCGTACCGCCTACGGCATCCCGCCCAAGGACTACCGTCGCCTTGCCACTTCGCAGTGCCGGGAGACTGGCCGCTAAGGAACTGAGGATTGTCTGCTAATGACACTCCAGGGCTTCTTGGCCACCCTGGTGAATCGACGCTGGTCGAGGCCCTGAACGGCGTCTTCAAGACCGAGCTGATCGAAGGTCAGGGCTCTGAGAGGGAGTTTGGCCAGGTCAAGCGGGCGATCTTCGAGTCTTCGTGGATTCGCACGCCCAAATCGCAGACTCGAAAGGAACTTGCTTTGCGGATCACGAGAACTGCCATGAACACCGCCCTTTTCCACACTGACCGGCACAACGAGGGAGCGCAGTGAAGAGGCGATTGGTCAGGATCTTTACCCCGCTGGCAGTCAGCGCGGCAATCCTTGGTGTCACCACGCCACTCGCGTCGGCTGCTCCCGAGCTGGAGGTGGATGTCGCCGAGAAGCTCGAAGGCGGGCATCCCGACTGGACGTACAGCAAATGCGTGTCAAGTAACAACGGTGAGGTCTGTTACAACAGGGCCACCGACGATTTCTGGGTGAAGGACCTGGACCGTGATGGGAACCCTTCAACTGCCTGGTGGGACGTAGGCACTCGTAGGGGGCAATGCATATCCCGCGCCGGCGCGAACGACCATTGGGCCTACTGCCGGAAGAACCTCCCGGAAGGGCGCACAGTTGTTCTGTGGTCCTTGGGCGACGATGGCCTCAAGTACAAGGTCACTTCACCGACTTGACCTCGCTGAGGGCGTGCAGGGCGCACGCGAACCCAAGAGCCGCGGTTGGAGAGCCCCCGTCCTTGGCGAAGGCGGTGGTGTCGGCGGCGCTGATCCAGCGTCCGTACTTGTTCAGCGGGCGTGGCGGGACCCGATTGCTGGTTGGCCGGCAGCGCTGGCCGGTGTCCGGGGAGGCGGCACCGTGGGCAGGGCGAAGTCGAGCCGCTTGTCCATCTCCAGCCGGAACGTGCCGTACGGGTTGATGTTCGACCAGAAGAGCGCGGTCAGCCCGCGCCGGTCCTCGTCCGACAAGTGAAGCCGAACACCTCTGCTGCGCAGGAGGCTCGCTCGGCGTGCTTGTCGGCAAGATCGGCGAGGTGCTCGGCGGCTGCTTGTTCGTCTTCGCTGAGCTGGTCCCGGGCCTGCTCAGTATCTCCTCCGCCCCCCCCTTTTCGGCGGTCAACGGCAGGTTCATCACCGTTTGCTAGACGGCGATCGGATTCAATTCCACGGTGCAGCCGGATCCAATCACGATGAGCCTGTCCCCTGGCACACCGGGCAGCTGGCCAACAAAACTGACCGAGTTGGTGCAGTACTCCTGGTACCGGGCGGTTGCGCTGGCACGGAGCACGACCGCGCGGGACCCATCCTGACTGGGGTAGGGGTGAGTACCAGAGGAGGGGGTGGTCTGTACGGAGGTGTCGCAAGAAAGGCCGGCAGCGTTGGGTTCTGCCAGCCCTAGCCTCCTCGCGGCTTCGTTGATCACATCGACGGGATAACCAGGCGGGGGGTTGGTCAGGTCAACGGTACCCAGCCCGCATACCAGCGCCGGGGTCTCCTCGGGGGCTGCCTCCGCAGGTACAGCCAGGGCAAGGGTGGCCAGAACCAGTGAGACGACAGCGAGAGTCCTCTTCATGTTCCTGATGATTGCCTGTGCACCACCAACAGGCCCGACCTTCGGCCTGCGGTCACCCGGACGAGGTAACACGCCGGGCGTCCGTCGCGGTAAGCAAGCAACGGGGTTCGTCGACGCGCTCGGCACCGGCGGCCTGCTTGGCCAGGTCGAGGGCCGCACCGTCGCCGATGTGCTCGCCTGGCTCGCGGCCACCCCGCTGACCTGGAGAAAGAGCATCGAGTACGTGGCCATCGACATGTCCACCACCTACCGCGCCGCCGTCCGCACCGGCCTCCCGCACTCCACCGTCGTGGTCGACCACTTCCACGTCGTCCAGCTCGCCAACAAGATGCTGTCCATGGTCCGGCGCCGCACCACCGCCGAGTGCGCGGCCGACGCGGACGCGCCAGTGACCCGGAATGGAAAGCCAGGCGGCGCCTGCTGCGCAACCGCGAGGACCTCACCGACGAGCAGTTCGCCACGATGTGGAACACGCTGCTGGGCGAGGGGACGATCGGCCAGACACTGCTGACGGCATGGATCGCCAAGGAGAACCTGCGCAACCTCCTCGCCCTGGCGAGAACCGGCGCTGACCGCCACCAAGCCGGCCACGCTCGCTGGAAGTTCCTCACGTGGTGCGCGGACTCCGACATCCCCGAGGTGCGGCAGCACCGGCGACCGCTGGTGGCCGGAGATCGAAGCGTCCGTCGTCATCCGGGGCACCGGAGTGGAGTCCACTGAGTGGAGCCCACTCGATGTCGGGCATCGCCACCGGATGCAGAACATCGCGGGTTCCACTCGGTGGACGATGCCCGGCATCGTCACCACAGCCAGGCGGTGGAGTGCCGCACCCGGGACAGGGCTCGGGCGTCGCGGCGCGCGGCCGCGTTGCCGATCCGGCTCTGCCGGGAGCGGGGCCGGCGCGAGTTCCCCGCGGCGAGGCGGCGCCTGGCGGCGTCCTGGAGCCGTCGGCGCTGCTTGCGCAGCTCCTGCTTCTTCGCGGCCTTGGACTTCGGCTTCCGGGGGCGCTTCCAGATCGGCTGCCACCCCACGGGCGCATCGGCCTCGGGCTCCTGGTCCTCATCGAGCGCGGCGGCCATCTCCGCGCGGGCGGCACGGGCGCAGGCGAGGGCCTCTTCGGCGTTGGGCTGTTCTTCCGGGGTGCTCACGCGACTCCTCCTGAACTCCGGCCCGGCGTGTGCTGTACGCCGGGCTGCTGGGTGTGCGGCGGCAGGACCGCCGCCGGGGCGGGCTGCGGACGCAGGCCGTAGGCGGCCTCGCGCGCCCGCCTGCTGTCCCGGAGCGTGGCGGCCACCTTCGCAGCGGCGGCTTCGAGGGTCTGGCGGGTCTGCTCCACCGCGTCGACGTCGATGCCGGTCTCCGGCTCCAGGAGGCGGCCGTCCTGCCGCCCGGCGCGCAACGACTGCGGATGCGACGACCTCGAGGCGGCGGGCACCGCGACGGCGTACGGGTGGGGGCGGGAGCCCAGGCGCTCCGCACGCCGCGCAGCGCGTCGGCGGATCCTCGTACGACCGCGACGACATCGTGAAGGCCGCGCAGGCCGCCCACCGGGCCGCCGTCGGCAAG
>NZ_JBSGBN010000117.1:0-30774 GCF_053601275.1 Streptomyces sp. NPDC004752
GGCGGGCTGCGGGCCGCCGCCGCGGCCCTGGCCGCCGCCGCCGAGCGGTCCGGCGCCGCCGTCGTCGCCGTCGATCTGCCGAGCGGGGTCGAGGCGGACACCGGCCAGGTGCTGGGGGCCGCCGTCCGCGCCGACCTCACCGTGACCTTCGGTACGCACAAGCCCGGACTGCTGATCGACCCCGCCCGGGAGCACGCCGGTTCCGTGCGGCTCGTCGACATCGGGCTCGACCTGCCCGCCGAGCCGGAACTGGAGGCCCTGCAACACGCCGATGTGGCCCGGCTGCTGCCGGTGCCCGGGGCGGAGAGCGACAAGTACCGGCGCGGGGTCGTCGGGATCGCGGCCGGGTCGGCGCGGTATCCGGGGGCCGCCGTGCTCGCCGTGTCGGGCGCGCTGCGCGGCGGGGCCGGGGCCGTGCGGTACGTCGGGCCTGCCGGAGAGGCCGTCATCGCCCGCTTCCCCGAGACCCTGGTCTCCGACCGGGGCCCGCACAAGGCGGGGCGGGTGCAGGCATGGGTCACCGGGCCGGGCGCCGGGGACGACGCCGGGACCGTCGCGGAGGTGGTCGGGGAGGATGTGCCGGTGCTCATCGACGCGGACGGGCTGCGGCTGGCCGACCGGGACGCCGTACGGGCCCGCACGGCGCCGACCCTGATGACCCCGCACGCCGGGGAGGCCGCCGCGCTGCTGGGCGTGGACCGCGAGGAGGTCGAGGGGGCGAGGCTGCCCGCGGTGCGGGAACTGGCCGCGCGGTACGGCGCCACCGTCCTGCTCAAGGGCTCGACCACGCTGGTCGCCGACCCGGACGGCGGGACCGTACGCGTCAACGCGACGGGGACGGCGTGGCTGGCCACCGCGGGCAGCGGGGATGTGCTGTCCGGGCTCGCGGGATCCCTGCTGGCCTCGGGGCTCTCCGCCCGGGACGCGGGCAGTGTGGCCGCGTATCTGCACGGGCTGGCGGGCCGGTTCGCGGCGGCCGGGGCGCCGGCCGGGGCACATGACGTGGCGGGGGCGATTCCACGGGCCTGGCGGGATGTGCGGGAGGCGGCGGGGTAGCGCACCCGTACGGGACCCGCACCCGGCCGCGTCGCGTGCGCCGTGAACGTGGCCGGTCACACCAGCGGCCACACCGCGCCGACCTGCACACCACGCTGCTACCCGGCCGCGCGCCTCGATGCCGACGATGGAGCCGCGGTGCCGGAGCCGGAGACGACGGCCGTCGCCCGAGGGCCGGGCCGTGCTCAGCCTGTCGGGGGTCGTGAAGGTGACGGGTCTGTTTCCGCCCCTGCCCCGTGCGGCAGTTCCCCGAGTGGCCGCCCCTCGGCCTCTGGCCGACATGCCGGGCTAGGGAGGGCGTGTGCGGGGTGCGTGCCCGCCGGGTACGGGGGAGCGCGGGCGTGGTCGGCGAGGCGGTCTGCCGGAAGTGGGCCGTCGGCGATGGAGACGACGGCCGTTGCCCGAGGGCCGGGCTGCGCTCAGCTTGTCGGGGGTCGTGAAGGTGACGGGTCTGTTTCCGCCCCGGTCCCGCACAGCAGTTCCCCGAGTGGCCACCACCTGGCCTCTGACCAACGTGAGGTGGGCCGTCGGCGATGGCGGCGACGGCCGTCGCCCGAGGGCCGGGCTGCGCTCAGCCTGCCGGAGGTTGTGAAGGTGACGTCTGTCCCGCGCGGCAGTTCCCCGAGTGGCCACCACCTGGCCTCTGGCCGACATGCCGGGGCGGGAGGGCGTGTGGGGGGCGTGCCCGCCGGGCGCGGGGGAGAGGGCGTGGTCGGCAAGGCGCCTGCCGAGAGGCGACCCGTCGGGAGGCGACCCGTCGGGAGGCGACCCGTCGGTCGGCGGAGTAGCCGTCGTGCGGCCGGGCCGAGCAGGGCTCGGGACGGCCGGGACCGGTGGTTGGTTGGGGGCGTGCGGAGGCGTTTGGGGCGCGTGGTGGAGTTCGGGCGCGGGGCCTGCGCCCCGATACCACCGGTCGCCTCTGAGACACTGGGGGCGCCATGAACCACACAGCATCCGCGCCGACGGCGCCCCTGCGAGCCCGTGCCGAGATCGACCTGGCCGCCCTGCGGTCCAATGTGCGCGCCCTGCGCGCGCTCGCGCCGGGCGCCGCCCTCATGGCCGTCGTCAAGGCCGACGGTTACGGCCACGGGGCGGTGCCGTGCGCCCGGGCGGCCCTCGCCGCGGGGGCGACCTGGCTCGGCACGGCCACGCCCGAGGAGGCCCTGGCGCTGCGCGCGGCCGGGCTGCCTGGGCGCATCATGTGCTGGCTGTGGACCCCGGGCGGCCCCTGGCGGCAGGCGATCGAGGCCGACGTCGACGTGTCGGTCAGCGGGATGTGGGCGCTGCGGGAGGTCACGGCGGCGGCGCGCGAGGCGGGCCTGCCCGCACGGGTGCAGCTCAAGGCCGACACCGGGCTCGGGCGCAACGGCTGCCAGCCCGCCGACTGGGCCGAGCTGGTGGACGCCGCCCTGCGCGCCGAGGCGGCCGGGTCGATCCGGATCACCGGGCTCTGGTCGCACTTCGCCTGCGCCGACGAGCCGGGCCATCCGTCCATCGCCGCCCAGCTCACCCGCTTCCGCGAGCTGACGGCGTACGCCGAGGACCGGGGCGTACGCCCCGAGGTGCGGCACATGGCCAACTCGCCGGCCACGCTCACCCTCCCCGAGGCCCACTTCGACCTGGTGCGCACCGGAATCGCGGTCTACGGCATCTCGCCCGGCCGGGAGGTCGGCACCCCCGCCGACTTCGGACTGCGTCCGGTGATGACGCTGGCGGCGTCGCTGGCACTGGTCAAGCACGTGCCGGGCGGACACGGCATCAGCTACGGCCACCGCTATGTCACTCCGGGCGAGACGACCCTCGGCCTGGTGCCCGTCGGCTATGCGGACGGCATCCCGCGGCACGCCTCCGGCAGCGGTCCGGTCCTGGTCGGCGGCAAGTGGCGGACGATCGCCGGGCGGGTCGCGATGGACCAGTTCGTGGTGGACCTCGGCGGCGACGAGCCGGAGACCGGCGCCGAGGCGGTCCTGTTCGGGCCCGGCGACCGCGGCGAGCCCACCGCCGAGGACTGGGCGCAGGCCGCCGGCACCATCGCGTACGAGATCGTCACGCGCATCGGAACCCGCGTCCCCCGCGTCTATGTGAACGAGGACCGGGACGGGTAGTCCGCACCAGGACCCGGGGCCGCCTGTACCGGCGGACCCGGCCCGGTGCCGCCCGCGTCGGCGGCACCGAGCCCCGCAGCACCGAGCCCCGCAGCACTGAGCCCCGTAGCACCAAGCCCGCAGCACCCACCCAGCGAACTGCAAGCAGCACGGCGAAGAGGAGCGGTACGTGAGCGAGAGCAGCGCGAAGGCCGTCGTGGACGCCGCCACCAGGGCCGTCACCTCCGCCGCGGGCGACGGCGGCTGGCGCAGGGCGACCGGCCTCGCGGGCGCCGCGATAGGCGTGCTCGCCGCGGGCGCGGCGGCCGGTGTCGCGATCGAGCGGATGACCGTGGGGCGCGGGGTGCGCCGCAAGGCGCGGCTGACGCTGGACTCGACGGGACCGTACGGGGCGCTGCGCGGCACTCCGGGCAAGGCGTGCGCCGACGACGGCACCGAGCTGTACTACGAGGTCGACGAGGCCGAACCCGAGGGCGGCCCGGAGTCCCGGCGGCGCCGGCTCTTCGGCCGCAAGGCGCCCGCCCCCGTCACCGTCGTCTTCAGCCACGGCTACTGCCTCAACCAGGACTCCTGGCACTTCCAGCGGGCGGCGCTGCGGGGCGTCGTGCGGACCGTGTACTGGGACCAGCGCAGCCACGGCCGGTCCGGGCGGGGCGTGGCACAGCAGCAGGACGACGTGCCGCTGACCATCGACCAGCTCGGCCGCGACCTGAAGGCCGTCATAGACGCGGCCGTGCCGGAGGGGCCGATGGTGCTGGTCGGGCACTCCATGGGCGGGATGACGATGATGGCGCTGGCCGCCCACTACCCGGAACTGATCCGCGACCGGGTGGTCGCCGGCGCCCTGATCGGTACGTCGTCCGGGCGGCTCGGCGAGGTCACCTTCGGGCTGCCGCTGGCCGGCGTCAACGCGGTGCGCCGGGTCCTGCCGGGGGTGCTGAAGGCGCTCGGGCAGCAGGCGGCCTTGGTGGAGAAGGGGCGCCGGGCCACGGCCGACCTGTTCGCCGGGATCATCAAGCGGTACTCGTTCGCGACCCGGGATGTCGATCCGGCGGTCGAGCGGTTCGCCGAGCGGATGATCGAGTCCACCCCGATCGACGTGGTCGCCGAGTTCTATCCGGCCTTCACCGACCACGACAAGACCGAGGCGCTCACCCGCTTCGCGGACATGCCCGTGCTGGTGCTGGCCGGGGTGCGGGACCTGATCACGCCCAGCGAGCACAGCGAGGCCATCGCCGACCTTTTGCCCGACGCCGAGCTGGTGCTGGTGCCGGACGCCGGGCATCTGGTCATGCTGGAGCACCCGGAAGTGGTGACCGACCGGCTCGCCGACCTGCTCACCCGCGTGGGAGCCGTGCCGGCAGGAGCTACCGTAAGCGGCTATGGAAGCACCAGCAGCGCCGCAGGACCCGGCTGACTCCCGCGCCGTAGAGATCACCGTCAACTCCCCCGAGCAGATGCGGGAGTTGGGTCGCGAACTGGCCGGGCTGCTGCGCGCCGGCGATCTTGTGATGCTCAGTGGGGAGCTGGGCGCGGGCAAGACGACGCTCGCCCGTGGGCTGGGCGAGGGGCTCGGCGTGCGCGGGGCGGTCACCTCGCCGACGTTCGTGATCGCCCGGGTGCACCCGTCGCTGGGCGACGGCGCGCCGCTCGTGCACGTCGACGCCTACCGGCTGTCCGGCGGCCTGGACGAGATGGAGGACCTGGACCTCGATGTCTCGCTGTCCGATTCGGTGGTCGTCGTGGAGTGGGGCGAGGGCAAGGTCGAGGAGCTGACCGACGACCGGTTGCAGGTCGTGATCCACCGGGCCGTCGGGGACACGACCGACGAGGTGCGGCACGTGACGCTGGCCGGGCTGGGGGAGCGGTGGCAGACCGTGGATCTCGGAGCGCTCGCCGCCTGGGCGGACCGGCCCTGAGAGGGGGAGCTGCCGGGTCGGAGTGACCCGGTGCCGTCACCGCCGGCAGGTGGGCCCTGACCTGGCGCGTGGGGCGGATTCGAAGGTTCCGACAGGTTCCGACAACATGTCGGGAAAATGTTGCCGCGGACCGGTCCGGTGTGGTCACATGGTATCCAGTCCGTAGTTAGGTGTGCCTAAGTATCCGGTCGTGCCTGGCTGCGTCCGCCCCCGTTCGTCAGGAGGCGTCCATGTCGGCCTCGGAATCCACGGCACCGCCGCGCGCGCCCGCGCCCGTCCCGGTGCCCATGCGCGAGCTGCTGGCCGCATGCGCCGCCGCAGCGATCATCTCCAACCCGCCCCGACACCCGGAGCCCCGCTCCCCTCGACCGGCCATCCGCCCCGACCGCGGGCATCCTCGGGCGGCGTAGCGGGCGCGGTCCCGCAGGGGTGGTCATGGGTTGTTGTGGGTGGTCAGGGGTTGTCGGGCGTCTGCGGGAGCGTTTACGGCCGGTCGCGCAGTTCCCCGCGCCTCTGAGCGGGGCGCTGTCGCGCAGGCCCCAGTGCCCCTGGCGGGGCGCCGTCGTGCTCAGTGGATCACTACGACCCGGACGCCGATCGTCGCGAACTTCCACATCGCGTCGCCGTTTCGGCGGGTTTCGCGGATGCCGCCCGTCTTGACCGACGGGTCGGGGATCGAGGGCGAGTCCTTGACCGCGGCGCTGAAGCCGACGACCACGTCGTCCACGCTCGTGAAGCGCACGACGTGCTCGACGAGGGCGCCGTCGGTGCCGGTGATCGCCTTCGAGCGGGACGTCACCCCGTACGAGCCCGGCTTCGGGTCCACGGTGCCCGGGACCACCTTGAACGTGCGCTGCACCCTGCCGTTCGCGCCGACCAGCCACACCCGGTTGTCGTCCACCGAGTACACGACCCGTTCGCCCCGGCCGGAACCGGTGGGCAGCGCGGTGGGGTTCTTCTTGTCCCGGGGCTCCTTGGCGGTGGCCACCGAGGGTGAGGCGCTCGCAGTGGGCCTGCCGCCGAGCCCGGGCGGGACGCTCGCGGACGCCCGGTAGGCGAGGAAGCCGACCGTCCCCACGGCCATCGCGGTGAGCCCGGCCACGATCGACGAGCTGGTCCCTGCCACGTCTGCCCACCTCTGCTTCGCGTCATATGTCGTACTTCGTGCAGACCGTAGCAGTCAGTGACCGCCCGACCGGGGCGGGCGTGCAGGGGCCCCGTGGAGCCGTAGGCTGTTCGCGTGCTCTTGCTCGCTCTCGATACCGCCACCCCCGCCGTCACCGTCGCCCTGCACGACGGCGACGCCGTCATCGCCTCCTCCAGCCAGGTCGACGCGCGCCGGCACGGCGAGCTGCTGCTGCCGGCCGTGGACCGGGTCCTCGCCGAGGCCGGGCTCCGGCTGGACGCCGTCACCGGGATCGTCGTCGGCATCGGCCCCGGCCCCTACACCGGCCTGCGCGTGGGTCTGATGACCGCCGACACCTTCGGCCTCGCGCTGGGCGTCCCCGTGCACGGCTTGTGCACCCTCGACGGCCTCGCCTACGCGGCCGACATCGAGAAGGGCCCCTTCGTCGTGGCGACCGACGCCCGACGCAAGGAGGTCTACTGGGCGACATACGCCGATTCGCGCACCCGGGTGAGTGGCCCGGCCGTGGACCGGCCCGCGGACATCGCCGAGCGGGTGGCCGGGCTGCCCGCCGTCGGTGCGGGCGCGCTGCTGTACCCCGACACCTTCCCGCAGGCCCACGCGCCCGAGCATGTCTCCGCCGCGGCCCTCGCCTCGCTGGCCGCCGAGCGGCTGGCCGCCGGTGAGTCGCTGCCCGAGCCCCGGCCCCTCTACCTGCGCCGCCCCGACGCGCAGGTGCCCAAGAACTACAAGGTGGTCACCCCCAAGTGACCGAGTCCGTGAAGCCCGTGAAGCCCGTGCTGCGCGAGATGCGCTGGTGGGACATCGATGCCGTCCTCGGCATGGAGAAGGACCTCTTCCCCGAGGACGCCTGGTCGCGCGGCATGTTCTGGTCCGAGCTGGCGCACGCCCGCGGCCCGGAGGCGACCCGGCGGTATGTGGTGGCCGTCGAGGGCGACCGGGCCGTCGGCTACGCGGGCCTGGCCGCTCAGGGCGAACTGGCCGACATCCAGACCATCGCCGTCGCCCGCGACCACTGGGGCACCGGACTCGGCGGACTGCTGCTGGCCGAACTGCTGCGGGCCGCGACCGCCTTCGAGTGCGCCGAGGTGATGCTGGAGTGCCGCGTGGACAACGTCCGCGCACAGAAGCTGTACGAGCGCTTCGGCTTCGAACCGATCGGCTTCAGACGCGGCTACTACCAGCCGGGGAACGTGGACGCCCTGGTGATGCGCCTGACCGACCCGTCCGCGTCCACTCCCGTACGAGGAACCGAGAACAATGGCTGACGAACCTCTGGTCCTGGGGATCGAGACCTCCTGTGACGAGACCGGCGTCGGCATCGTCCGCGGCACCACCCTGCTCGCGGATGCCGTGGCGTCCAGCGTCGACGAGCACGCCCGTTTCGGCGGGGTGGTGCCGGAGGTGGCGTCCAGAGCGCACCTGGAGGCGATGGTCCCGACGATCGAACGCGCCCTGAAGGACGCCGGTGTGAGCGCGCGGGACCTGGACGGCATCGCGGTGACGGCGGGTCCGGGGCTGGCGGGCGCGCTGCTGGTCGGCGTCTCGGCGGCGAAGGCGTACGCCTACGCGCTCGGCAAGCCCCTGTACGGCGTGAACCACCTCGCCTCCCACATCTGCGTGGACCAGCTGGAGCACGGCGCGCTGCCCGAGCCGACGATGGCCCTGCTGGTCAGCGGCGGGCACTCGTCGCTGCTGCTGTCGACGGACATCACCGCGGACGTCCGCCCCCTGGGCGCGACGATCGACGACGCGGCCGGGGAGGCGTTCGACAAGATCGCCCGGGTGCTGGACCTCGGCTTCCCGGGCGGCCCGGTCATCGACCGGTACGCGCGCGAGGGCGACCCGGAGGCGATCGCGTTCCCGCGCGGTCTGACGGGCCCGCGCGATCCGGCGTACGACTTCTCCTTCTCCGGTCTGAAGACGGCGGTGGCCCGCTGGATCGAGGCGCGGCGGGCGGTCGGCGAGGAGGTCCCGGTGCGGGATGTCGCCGCGTCCTTCCAGGAGGCCGTGGTGGACGTGCTGACCCGTAAGGCCGTACGGGCCTGCAAGGACGAGGGCGTCGACCACCTCATGATCGGCGGCGGGGTTGCCGCCAACTCCCGGCTGCGCGTCCTGGCCCAGGAGCGCTGCGAGGCGGCGGGTATCCGGCTGCGGGTGCCGCGGCCCAAGCTGTGCACCGACAACGGCGCGATGGTGGCCGCGCTGGGCGCGGAGATGGTGGCGCGCAACCGGGCCGCGTCGAGTTGGGACCTGTCGGCCGACTCGTCGCTTCCGGTGACGGACCCGCATGTGCCGGGAGCCCCCCACGGCCACCCGCACTCCCCCTCACCGACCTCTCCCCCTGCCGCTTCCCACGACCATGTGCACGAGGTCAGCAAGGAGAACCTGTACTCATGACGGTCGCACTGATGTGGGAGGCGCGGGCGGTGCCGGGCCGCGGCGACGAGCTGCTGGCCTGGGCCCGCGCCCAGCGGCTGGCCCGGCGGCCCATGCGCCGCGAGACCTTCCGGGCGCCCCAGGACCGGGTCCTGGTGATCATCTGGTGGGACGCCCCGTACGACGCCGAGCTCCCCGAACTGCCGGATCCGGACGGGGAGTTGGTGACACGGACGGTGCACCGCTGGCGGTTCGAGCCGGTCGGGTCCGACGACCGGCCCTGACCGGCCCTGACCGGCGCGGTCCGCCCGGCCCGGGTCACGCCATGTCCACCGTCATCGAGGCACGTTCACGAGTCCGAGGAGGCCGTCGGCGGCTATCCGGCAACGCGCCCTCCTCACGCCGTCCTCGGCGGTGGATCAGGACGGCCCACCGTCCGCAACGTTCGCCGTCACGGGGGACCCGACCAGCATGGTGGGCGCCCCGGCGACGCGCGTCAGGAACACGGTCGCCGCGTTCGACCCCTGCGGTCTGACCTTCCTGCGTAGTTCCTCCGGCTCCACCGCCGACCCCCGTTTCTTCACGGTCAGCGTCCCGACCTCCCGCTCCCGCAGCAGTGCCTTCAACTTCTTGACGTTGAAGGGGAGTCGGTCGGTGATCTCGTACGCGGCGGCGTACGGCGTCGGGCGCAGTTCGTCCGCGGTCACATAGGCGATCGTGGGGTCGATCAGCCCGCCGTCCAGTTCCGCGGCGGCCTCGGCCACCAGATGCGCCCGGATGACGGCGCCGTCGGGTTCGTACAAGTACCGTCCGACGGGCCGTACTTCGGGGTCCGGCAGCCCCCGGCCGAGCAGGGTCCGCGGCCCGGGCAGCAGTGTGGCCCGCACGGTGCCCGGTGCCCCGGTGCCGAACCACAGCACCGCCTCCTTCACATCCCCGCCGTCCGAGATCCACTCGGCCTCGGCCCGGTCCGGGATCGCCTCGTGGGGGATCCCGGGCGCGATCTTCAGCGCGGCCGTGCGCGCCGTCGACGCCGCCCCCACCGCCCATGACAGCGGCGGCGAGTATGCCTCCGGATCGAAGATCCGCCCACCCGTCGCCCGGCCACCACCCCCCATAGACGCGCTTCGCGCGGCCCCTTCTGTCGTCGCCCGGCCACCACCCCCCATAGACGCGCTTCGCGCGGCCCCTCCTGTCGTCGCCCGGCCACCACCCCTCACCGACGCGCCTCGTGCCGCCCCTCCCGATCGGCCGCCGCGCCGGGCCGGATCGACGAACACGGCATCCCAGCCGGAGGTGTCCACCTGGGTGACATCCGCCTCCCGCACCTCGATCAGCTCGTCCAGGCCCAGCGCCGCCGCGTTCGCCCGGGCGACCTCGGCCGTCAGCGGATCCCGGTCCACCGCGAGCACCCGGATCCCGGCGCGGGCGAACGCGATCGCGTCCCCGCCGATGCCGCAGCACAGGTCGGCGATGGAGCCGACGCCCAGATCGCGCAGGCGCGCCGCCCGGTACGTCGCCACGGTGGTCCGGGTCGACTGTTCGACCCCGTCGGGCGTGAAGAACATCCGCTCCGCGTCCGCGGCGCCGAACTTCGCCGCCGCCCGCTGCCGCAGCCGGGCCTGGCCGAGGGCCGCCGACACCAGGTCCACCGGGTGCGCGCGGCGCAGGCGGGTGGCGACGGCGAGTTCGTCGTCCGGCCGCGTGCCGCGTACCTCGTCGAGGAGGGCGCGGCCCTCGGGGGTGAGCAGGGAGCGGAAGGGGAGCAGGTCGTTCACCGGGTCATTGTGGGCCAGTCGACGGATGCTGCGCCTCCGGCGGCGGTGTCGGACCGGATCGGCGGCCGGTGCCTGCGAGGATCCGGCACCATGCGAGTAGTAGTACAAAATGACAAAAATAGGGTGCAGAGTGGAAAGGTGGGTGTCCGGGGCGGTGTCGCCCTGCTCGCCGTCGCCGCCGTCGTCTCCGGCTGCACGGCGCCGGGCGGGGACGCGGACGTCCGGCCCGCCTCGGGCCGGCAGCCGCACCAGGCACCCCCCGCACCCCGCCTGGACGACTACGACGCCCGGCGGAGCACCGACCGTGCCACCCTGGCCGCCGCCGCCCGCCGCTGGGGTCTGGACGAGGCCCCCCTGACGCCCCCGCGACCCCCGGCGCACAAGCCGAGGATCACCGCCCGCGACGGCTTCGAGGTCGACGGCCAGGAGGAGGAGCACCTGCCCCCGGTCTTCACCACGATCCCCACCAAGGAGAAAGTGGTCTTCCTCACCATCGACGACGGCGCCGAGAAGGATCCGGCGTTCCTGCGCATGATGAGCGACCTGAAGATCCCGTACACCGCCTTCCTCAGTGACTATCTGGCCAAGGACGACTACGGCTACTTCAGGAAGATGCAGTCGCAGGGGATCACGCTCAACAACCACACCCTCCACCACCCCTACCTGCCCGGTCTGTCCTACGAGGAGCAGCGGGACGAGATCTGCGGCATGCAGGACATCATGGAGAAGCAGCTCGGCAAGCGCCCCACCGTCTTCCGCCCGCCGTACGGCAACTACAACCGGGACACCCTGCTCGCCGCCAAGTCCTGCGGGATCGAGTACGCGCCGATCTGGGACGAGGAGGTCTTCGTCGACCACTGGGAGTACCGCGAGTGGGACCGCGCCCTGCACCCCGGTGACATCGTGCTCACCCACTTCCGGGGCCGCTCCGACTGGGACGGCACCATGACCGACATGGTCCGGCGGTTCCTGAACAAGGTCACGCGCGAGGGGTACGCGGTGGCCCGCTTGGAGGACTACCTGTGAGGCGCCCGGGGCGGCCCACGGCGGCGGCCCGGTGCCGCACGCCGGCCGTCGGCGCCCTGGCCGGTGCCCTGCTCCTGGCCGGCTGTGCCCAGTCCGTCGACCCCATCGAGCGGCTCGGCAAGAAGGCCGCCCAGGGCGTACGGACGCACGCCCCGGCCTCCCGACAGCCCTACCGCCAATGGGGCTTGAACGCCCCGCTCGCCCCCGCCCCCAAGCCTGCGGCGCGCCCCCTGCCGACCGGCACCGCGGGCCGTTCCCTGCCCCCGGTCGTGGACCATGTGGCGACGTCCGACCGGGTCGTCTTCCTCACCTACGACGACGGCGCCGAGCGGGACCCCCGGTTCATCGACATGGTGCGCGACCTGCGGCTCCCGGTCAGTTTCTTCCTCACGGACAGCGTCGTCGGACCGGGCTACGGCCACTTCGCCCGGCTCCGCTCGGTCGGCGCCGACATCCAGAACCACACCCTCGACCATCCCGCCCTGCGCGGGCTGCCCTACGCGGGGCAGCACGCCGAGATCTGCGGCCAGCAGAACAAGCTCAAGTCCCGCTTCGGCATCCGCCCCCGCCTCTTCCGTCCGCCGTACGACACGTACGACACGACGACCCTGCGCGCGGCGGCCGACTGCGGCATCGCCGCGGTGGTCCTGTGGCGGGCCGCGATGACCGCCGACACCCTCAGCTACGCCCGGGGCGACAAGCGCCTGAGCCCCGGCGACATCATCCTGGTCGGCCCCGACGAGTCCACCGGACCCACGCTCAGAGAGCGCACGACACGCCTGCTCCGGCAGGTCCAGTCCGCGGGTCTGACCGTGGCGCGCCTGGAGGATTACCTGTGAACCGTCGGGGGTGCCAAGGCGGACGCGGCGCGGCCGATTGGCACTCCGCTTGACCGAGTGCTAATCGCAGTCATAGTCTCAGGTCTGGCACTCCCCCCAGGAGAGTGCCAACAACGCGACGGGCAGGTCCGGCACCCGCGACGACGGATCGACCTGGTCGCCACCTCAGACAGTTAACCCCGTGAGATCTCCGAAGGGGGAGGTCGGATCGTGACGACCGCCAGCTCCAAGGTTGCCATCAAGCCGCTTGAGGACCGCATCGTGGTCCAGCCGCTCGACGCCGAGCAGACCACGGCCTCGGGCCTGGTCATTCCGGACACTGCCAAGGAGAAGCCCCAGGAGGGCGTCGTCCTGGCCGTGGGCCCGGGCCGCTTCGAGGACGGCAACCGTCTTCCGCTCGACGTCAGCGTCGGCGACGTCGTGCTCTACAGCAAGTACGGCGGCACCGAGGTGAAGTACAACAACGAGGAGTACCTCGTTCTCTCGGCTCGCGACGTGCTCGCGATCATCGAGAAGTAAGTCACCCCGAAGCACTCCTGCTTTGAGCTGCGCCCCTGGCATCCCGACCGATAAGAAGCCGGGCGCCCGGGGCGCAGCGTATTTTCCATCAGATTTCCGAGAGGGCTCCCGCTGCCATGGCGAAGATCCTGAAGTTCGACGAGGACGCCCGTCGCGCCCTTGAGCGTGGCGTCAACAAGCTGGCCGACACGGTGAAGGTGACGATCGGCCCCAAGGGCCGCAACGTCGTCATCGACAAGAAGTTCGGCGCCCCCACCATCACCAACGACGGCGTCACCATCGCCCGTGAGGTCGAGATCGAGGACCCGTACGAGAACCTCGGCGCCCAGCTGGTGAAGGAGGTGGCGACCAAGACCAACGACATCGCGGGTGACGGCACCACCACCGCCACCGTGCTGGCCCAGGCCCTGGTGCGCGAGGGCCTGCGGAACGTCGCCGCCGGCGCCTCCCCGGCCGCCCTGAAGAAGGGCATCGACGCCGCGGTCAAGGCCATCTCCGAGGACCTGCTCGGCTCGGCCCGGCCGATCGACGAGAAGTCCGACATTGCCGCCGTCGCCGCGCTGTCCGCCCAGGACCAGCAGGTCGGCGAGCTGATCGCCGAGGCGATGGACAAGGTCGGCAAGGACGGTGTCATCACCGTCGAGGAGTCCAACACCTTCGGCCTCGAACTGGACTTCACCGAGGGCATGGCCTTCGACAAGGGCTACCTGTCGCCGTACTTCGTGACGGACCAGGAGCGCATGGAGGCCGTCCTGGAGGACCCGTACATCCTCATCAACCAGGGCAAGATCTCCGCCATCACGGAACTCCTGCCGCTGCTGGAGAAGGTCATCCAGGCGGGCTCCGCCAAGCCGCTGCTGATCATCGCCGAGGACGTCGAGGGCGAGGCCCTGTCGACCCTGGTCGTCAACAAGATCCGCGGCACCTTCAACGCCGTCGCGGTGAAGGCCCCGGGCTTCGGCGACCGCCGCAAGGCGATGCTGCAGGACATGGCGGTCCTCACCGGCGCCACCGTCATCTCCGAGGAAGTCGGCCTCAAGCTGGACCAGGCCGGCCTGGACGTGCTCGGCAGCGCCCGCCGCATCACCGTCACCAAGGACGACACCACGATCGTCGACGGTGCCGGCGACAAGTCGGACGTCGAGGGCCGCATCGCGCAGATCAAGGCCGAGATCGAGAACACCGACTCCGACTGGGACCGCGAGAAGCTCCAGGAGCGCCTCGCGAAGCTGGCCGGCGGCGTGTGCGTGATCAAGGTCGGCGCCGCCACCGAGGTGGAGCTGAAGGAGAAGAAGCACCGTCTGGAGGACGCCATCTCCGCGACCCGCGCCGCGGTCGAGGAGGGCATCGTCTCCGGTGGTGGCTCCGCGCTGGTCCACGCCGCCAAGGTCCTTGAGGGCAACCTCGGCAAGTCCGGCGACGAGGCCACCGGTGTCGCGGTCGTCCGCAACGCCGTCGTCGAGCCGCTGCGCTGGATCGCGGAGAACGCGGGCCTGGAGGGCTACGTGATCGTCTCCAAGGTCAAGGAGCTGGACAAGGGCAACGGCTACAACGCCGCCACCGGCGAGTACGGCGACCTGGTCAAGGCCGGCGTCATCGACCCGGTGAAGGTCACCCGCTCCGCCCTGGAGAACGCCGCCTCCATCGCCTCCCTCCTCCTCACGACCGAGACCCTGGTCGTCGAGAAGAAGGAAGAGGAGGAGCCGGCCGCCGCGGGCCACGGCCACGGCCACGCCCACTGACACCCGGCAACGAGGCCCGGCACCCGAGAGGCTGAGGGTGCCGGGCCTTCGTGCTGCCCGCCGTCGTCACTGCTCCAGTTGATCGAGTGCGCCCAGCTGCTGCATCAGCCCCAACTGGTCGTGCTGCCACCATGTCTCGGCGATCCGTCCGTTCGCGCCGAACCGGAAGACGGTGGTGCCGGTAGTGGTGAGCTGCCTGCCGGTGGCGGCGATCCCCAGGAACTCCCCCGTGTGCCTGGCGTTCCAGGTCCAGCGGGCACAGGCCCGGTCGCCCTGGACGATCAGGTCCTCCACGGTGAAGGCGGAGTCGAAGGCGGCCCGCCACATCCGGTACTCGCCGCGGACCGAGTCCAGCCCGATCGTGTCCTGCGGATTGAGCGGATCGTGGCTGTGCACGTCCTCGTCCAGCAGGTCGTTCAGCGGCGGCAGCTCGCCCGGCGCCGCCAGCGTCGCGAAGAAGCGGCGCACGGTGTCCGCGCCCAGCGGCTCGTCGCGTACGACGTCCAGGTCGATGAACGTCGGCATCTCGTCGCAGAGGGCGACCAGCTGCCGGAAGACCCGGTCCGTCTCCGGAAGATTCGAGTTCCGCATCGCGTCCGCGTACGAGGGGAACTCCACGATCTCCACGATGTGCGACGCGTCGGACCGGTCCTTGCCGACCAGGTCGTAGGTCGCGGTCCGCTTCCCCTTGGTCTGCTCGACCCAGGTGTCCAGCAACCGGTTCATCTCGTCGAACCGGCTCGTCCTGCACTCGATGAGCTGTACGAACGTCATGGCGCCGCCTCCGGCCCCCCTGGGTCCGGTTCCGTCCTGCCCATCTTCCCACCGCAGCGGCGCCGTCACCCCCGTCGCGGCCGGGCTCGCCGGGGGCTCACCGCGGGCCGTACCTGCGCCCGGTCCGTGAGCTGATCCCGCCCACCAGCCCACGCGGGGCCACCTTCGCCAGCCCCATCAGCGCCTTGTACCGCGGGTCCGGAATGGACACCGTCCTGCCGCGCGCCAGGTCCGCGAGCGCCGTCGCGACCAGCTTGTCCGCGTCCAGCCACATCCATCCCGGGATGTTGTCCGTGCCCATCCCGGCCCGCTGGTGGAACTCGGTGCGCACAAACCCGGGGGCCAGCGCCATCAGCCGCACCCCGCTGCCCGCCAGATCCCGCGCCACGCCCTGGGTGAACTGCACGACCCACGCCTTGGACGCCCCGTACGTGCCCCGCGGCACGAACGCCGCCACCGAGGCCACGTTCACGATCCCGCCGCGCCCGCGCTCCCGCATCGCCTCGCTCGCCGCCGACGTCAGCCGCAGCACCGCCTCGACATGCACCTTGAGCATCCGCAGCTCGTCGGCCATCGGTACGTCGAGATAGTGGCCCTTGTTGCCGAAGCCGGCGTTGTTGATCAGCAGGTCGACGGGGTTCCTGCGGTCGCCGAGCCGGGCGGCGACCGCCTCGATGCCCTCGTCCAGCGACAGGTCGGCCGTCAGCACCTCCGCCTCGATGCCATGCCGGTCGTGCAGTTCGGTCGCCTGCTCGCGCAGCCGTTTGGTGTCCCGTGCCATCAGTACGAGGTCATGCCCGTCCGCCGCCAGCCGCCGCGCGAACGCGGCGCCGATCCCCGCCGTCGATCCCGTAATCAGAGCCGTTGTCATGGCCCAAGAGTAGTTACCCGGACGGCCGGGATCCGCGCCGAGCGCGAGGCCACCCGGCCGGCGGGACGCCCGTCGGCGGGGCGCCCGTGACGGCCGCTCAGACCTCTTGGCCGCCCCCGTACTTCGCCACGTACGCGCGGGCCTCGGCCAGCGCCTTCGGGTGCAGGGCCGCGCCCGCCGCGAGGACGCGGGGCAGCAGTTCCCGCTCGGTCGTCTCCGCGCGGAACTGCACGGCGACCGTCACGTCGTGGTCCGGCCGGTACACGATCCGCACCGGGTCGCCCGCCCGGATCTCGCCCGGCTCGATCACCCGGAGGTAGGCACCGGGCGCACCCTTCCGCGTGAACCTCTTCACCCAGGCCCGCTCGCCCAGGTGGGCCTGGAACGTCCGGCACGGAATCCGCCCGCAGGTGACCTCGAGCACGACGTCCGGGCCGATCCGCCAGCGCTCGCCGATCAGCGCGCCGGAGACGTCGAGACCGCTCGTCGTCAGGTTCTCCCCGAAGGCACCGCTCGCGAGCGTCCGGCCCAGCTCGCTCTCCCAGTCGTCGAGGTCCTCGCGCGCGACCGCGTACACCGCCTGGTCGTCACCGCCGTGGTGGCGCAGGTCGCAGACCGCGTCCCCGGCGAGGCCGCTCGCGCCGCTCCCCCTCGGGCCCGGCGCGGCCACCCGCACCGGACCGTCCACCGGACACTTGTCGATGCCGGTCAGCCCCTGCGGCTGGTCCGTGTAGTCGACGGCCTTCGGGCGTCCCAGGTTCACCGAAAGAAGCTCCATGCCCGGCACCGTACGCCAGCCCGCTCAAAGCGTCGATGCGGTATCGGGCACCCGATCCAAGGTCGGCTTATGCTCGAAGGGTGATCGAGGCCCGTCATCTCCGTGTCCTGCGCGCCGTCGCCACCACCGGCTCCTTCTCGGCGGCCGGCCGGGAACTGGGCTGCACCCAGCCGGCCGTCAGCCAGCAGATGAAGGCCCTGGAGACCTCGGTCGGCACCCCGCTGCTGGTCCGCAGCGGCCGTGAGACGCGTCTGACGGAGGCGGGCGAGGCGCTCGTCCGGCATGCGTCGGGGATCCTCGCCGGGCTGACCGCGGCCGAGGAGGAGGTCGCCGCGATCGCCGGGCTGCGGTCCGGCCGGGTCCGCCTGGTGTCCTTCCCCAGCGGCAGCTCCACCCTCGTCCCCACCGCCCTCGCCGCGCTGCGCGCCGCCCACCCAGGCACCCGCGTCTTCCTTGAGGAGGCCGAGCCCCCGCACTCCGTGGACCTGCTGCGCGCGGGAGACTGCGACGTGACCCTGGCGTTCCGCTACGAGGGCGCGGCGGGCGCCGAGGAGTGGGCCGACCTCGTGGTACGGCCCCTGCTGACGGACCGTCTGGTCGCTCTCGTGCCCGAGCGGCACCGGCTGGCGGGCGCGCGGTCCGTCGCCATCGGCGAACTCGCCGCGGAACCGTGGATCGCGGGCTGTCCGCGCTGTCGCGGCCAGTTGGTGGCGGCGTGCGAGGGCGCGGGCTTCACCCCGCGCATCGACTTCGCCACCGACGACTACCCGGCGGTGGTCGGCCTGGTCGGCGCCGGCCTCGGCGTGGCCGTCCTGCCTCGGCTCGCGATCGAGTCGGTGCGCCCCCGGGGCGCGCGCACGGTGGCACTGGAACCGGCGGTACGCCGGGAGATCGTCGCCCTCACGCTGCCCGACCTGGCACATGTGCCGGCGGTGGCGGCGACGCTGGAGCAGTTGGCGCGGGCCGCCCGTCGGCAGTGAGGGGTGCGGGCGGGCGTGCGCGGACCGCCACGCCGGGCGGGCGCGACGCGGCGGAACATAGTTGCAGAAACGTTCCTTCAGGTAGTGGGGGCGGTGTCCCCGCTGGCCGACGAAGCCGACACCAGCCGGTTCCGTGCCCGTCCCATCAGCTCTTCGCGCTCGTCCTCGGTCAGGCCGCCCCACACGCCGTACGGCTCGCGCACCGCCAGGGCGTGCGCCGCGCACTCCGCACGGACCGGGCACCTCATGCAGACCTCCTTGGCCGAGTTCTCGCGAGCACTCCGAGCCGCCCCGCGCTCACCCTCCGGGTGGAAGAAGAGCGAACTGTCGACCCCACGGCAGGCAGCCAGCAGCTGCCAGTCCCACAGGTCAGCGTTCGGTCCGGGAAGGCGGGAGAAATCTGCCATTACGTGACCCCTTGTAGCCGTTCTGAGCGGATACGGTGCCAACAACCGTACATGTCCGGTCTAAGGAGATGAAAATATGACTCATTGCGAATCTAGCCCCAGACACCGTGAAATGGGAAGAAAAGGGTCTGAATGGGGCATAGGTTGTGATGAAAAGTTGAGAGTCTGTCGGGCATGTATGCACCGTGTGCGCGCCCTCACGTAGAGTGCCGAAGATGGCACGCAGCCCCGTAACTCTTTCGAGTGACCGTCGTTGAGAGTGCGGAGGCGGTTGAGAACACAAGCGCTCGGGCAGGCGTCCGAGACGGTCGACCGCACAGGTGACGATTCCGTACCAGCCTGGAGGCTCAAGGTGACGCGCATCAGCTGCGGAGGGCGGTCATGACATCCGTCCTCGTCTGCGACGACTCCCCGCTTGCCCGAGAGGCGCTCCGCCGCGCGGTCGCGACCGTGCCCGGCGTCGAGCGTGTGACGACGGCGGCCAACGGCGAGGAAGTCCTCCGCCGCTGGGGTGCCGACCGCTCGGATCTCATTCTGATGGACGTGCGCATGCCCGGACTGGGCGGCGTCGAGACCGTGCGCCGGCTGCTGTCGGCCGACCCCGGGGCGCGCATCATCATGCTCACCGTCGCCGAGGACCTCGACGGCGTGGCGCTCGCGGTCGCCGCCGGTGCCCGCGGCTATCTGCACAAGGACGCCTCGCGCGCCGAGTTGCGCGCCACGGTGACGCAGGCCCTTGCCGACCCGACCTGGCGGCTCGCCCCGCGTCGGCTGCGCTCGGCCGAGATGGGCGCCGCGCCCACGCTCACCGCGCGTGAGATCCAGGTGCTCGAAGGCATGAGCCATGGCCGCTCCAACGCCGAGATCGGCCGCGAGCTGTTCCTCTCCGAGGACACCGTGAAGACCCACGCCCGGCGCCTGTTCAAGAAGCTCGGCGCCTCGGACCGCGCACACGCGGTGGCGCTCGGTTTCCGCTGGGGTCTGGTCCGCTAGGGCCTGTCGTCGGACGTGCGGTTACCCAAGTGGCCCACGGGCCGCACAGGGCGACGCGGTCGGTGAACTGCGGGCCGTCCGTCGCTGGTCACGCAGTTCCCCGCACCCCCGCGGGGCGCGGTCACCGGCCCGGACGGCACCGTTCGGCGGGCGCCCGCTGCTCGTTTCGCCGCGGATGCCGCATCCTTGAGGTGTGGAGTCTCTCGGGGACGAGTCGGTCGAGCGGAAGGGGAGGGCGCAGGAAATGAGTGCCGGCGCGCCTGCTCATAACGCTTCGATGCACAACCATCAGCACGATGCGACGGACCGGACGGCCACAGGGCACCATGGACCGATGCGCGACGACGAGGCGGGCACGGCCCATGGGGCGATCGGTGCGCTCGTGCATCGCGCCGTCGACGGGGACGAGCAGGCCACGCACGACCTGCTCGCCCATGTCCACCCCCTGGCGCTGCGCTACTGCCGTACCCGGCTGTCCCGGCTCCCGGGCGACGCGCGGCACTTCGTCGAGGACCTCGCGCAGGAGGTCTGCGTCGCCGTCCTCCTCGCGCTGCCCCGCTACCGGGACACCGGCCGCCCCTTCGAGGCGTTCGTCTTCGCCATCGCTTCGCACAAGGTCGCCGATCTGCAGCGGGCCGCGATGCGCCACCCGGGTTCGACGGCCGTCCCCTCCGACGAGATGCCCGAGCGCCCGGACGACTCCCTGGGCCCCGAGGAGCGGGCCCTGCTCAGCAGCGACGCCGCGTGGGCCAAGAAGCTGCTGGCCAACCTTCCGGAGAACCAGCGCGAGCTGCTGCTGCTGCGGATCGCGGTGGGCTTGACCGCGGAGGAGACCGGTCAGATGTTGGGTATGTCACCCGGCGCGGTACGGGTGGCGCAGCACAGGGCGCTCAGCCGGCTGCGGGCGCTGGCCGAGCAGTAACCGCCCGCGGGCGGTTGACCAGCCCGTGAACGGGCCGGACACGCGGATCGTATGAACATATGAAGCCCGGGGTCGACCCGGACTGTGGAATGTGAGAGCCACGCTTCCCGTTAGCATGGACATCCGCACCGATCAAGGCCATTGGGGAAGGTGTCATGACTGCGAACGTCGACGGAGTGCCCGGGAAATTCGCGACACTCGGGCTGACCTACGACGACGTGCTGCTGCTGCCGGGCTCGTCGGACATGGCACCCGACGACATCGACACCGCCTCGTACGTCTCCAAGAACGTGCGGGTCAACATCCCGCTCCTGTCCGCCGCCATGGACAAGGTCACCGAGTCGCGTATGGCGATCGCGATGGCCCGCCAGGGCGGCGTCGGCGTCCTGCACCGCAACCTCTCCATCGAGGACCAGGCCAACCAGGTCGACCTGGTCAAGCGCTCCGAGTCCGGCATGGTCGCGGACCCCATCACGGTGCACCCCGACGCCACGCTCGCCGAGGCCGACGCGCTGTGCGCGAAGTTCCGCATCAGCGGCGTCCCCGTGACGGACGGCAACAAGAAGCTGCTCGGCATCGTCACCAACCGTGACATGGCCTTCGAGACCGACCGCAGCCAACGGGTCCGCGAGGTCATGACGCCGATGCCGCTGGTCACGGGCAAGGTGGGGATCTCCGGCGACGACGCCGTACAGCTGCTGCGCAAGCACAAGATCGAGAAGCTGCCGCTGGTCGACGACGAGGGCATCCTCAAGGGCCTGATCACGGTCAAGGACTTCGTCAAGGCGGAGAAGTACCCGAACGCCGCCAAGGACGCCGAGGGCCGGCTGCTGGTCGGCGCGGCGGTCGGCGTCGCCGGTGACTCCTTCGAGCGCGCCCAGGCACTGATCGAGGCCGGCGTCGACTTCATCGTCGTCGACACCGCGCACGGCCACTCCCGCCTGGTCGGCGACATGATCGCCAAGATCAAGTCGAACTCCACCGGTGTCGACGTGATCGGTGGCAACATCGCCACCCGCGACGGCGCCCAGGCCCTGGTCGACGCGGGCGCCGACGGCATCAAGGTCGGTGTCGGACCGGGCTCGATCTGCACCACCCGGGTGGTCGCCGGCGTCGGCGTCCCGCAGGTCACCGCGATCTACGAGGCCGCGCTCGCCGCGAAGGAGGCCGGTGTCCCGGTCATCGGCGACGGCGGTCTGCAGTACTCCGGCGACATCGCCAAGGCGCTGGTCGCCGGTGCGGACACGGTGATGCTCGGCTCGCTGCTCGCCGGCTGCGAGGAGTCGCCGGGCGAGCTGCTGTTCATCAACGGCAAGCAGTTCAAGTCGTACCGCGGCATGGGGTCTCTCGGCGCGATGCAGACCCGCGGCGACCGCAAGTCGTTCTCCAAGGACCGCTACTTCCAGGAGGGCGTCGCCTCCGACGACCAGCTGATCCCCGAGGGCATCGAGGGCCAGGTGCCCTACCGCGGCCCGCTTTCCTCCGTCGTCCACCAGCTGGTCGGCGGCCTGCGTCAGTCGATGTTCTACGTCGGTGGCAGGACCGTGCCGGAGCTGCAGTCGGGCGGCCGGTTCGTCCGGATCACCTCCGCGGGCCTCAAGGAGAGCCACCCGCATGACATCCAGATGACGGTCGAGGCGCCCAACTACAGCAGGAAGTGACGCACGCGCGCGTACCCCGCGCGTCAGAGACGTCCCAGAGGGCGGTCCCGGAGTCTTCGGGGCCGCCCTCGCCGCACCTGGGCGGACGCGGTGTCCGGCATCTGGGCGGAGGCGGTGTCCGGTACCTGAGCGGGGGCGGTGCGCGGCCCGTCGGCGATACTGGAAGACGCTGAAACGCATCAGGGAAAGGCCACAGACGTGACTGAGATCGAGATCGGGCGCGGCAAGCGCGGCCGCCGGGCGTACGCCTTCGACGACATCGCCGTCGTCCCGAGCCGTCGTACGCGGGACCCGAAGGAGGTCTCGATCGCCTGGCAGATCGACGCCTACCGCTTCGAGCTGCCCTTCCTGGCCGCCCCCATGGACTCCGTCGTCTCCCCGGCCACCGCGATCCGCATCGGCGAGCTGGGCGGCCTGGGCGTGCTGAACCTGGAAGGGCTGTGGACGCGGTACGAGGACCCGCAGCCGCTGCTCGACGAGATCGCCGCGCTGCCCGCCGAGGCGGCGACGCGGCGGCTCCAGGAGGTCTACGCGGCCCCCATCCAGGAGGAGCTGATCGGCGCGCGCATCAAGGAGGTGCGCGACTCCGGCGTGGTCACGGCGGCCGCGCTGTCCCCGCAGCGCACCGCCCAGTTCTCCAAGGCCGTGGTGGACGCGGGCGTCGACATCTTCGTCATCCGCGGTACGACGGTCTCCGCGGAGCATGTGTCTTCCTCGCACGAGCCGCTCAACCTGAAGCAGTTCATCTACGAGCTGGACGTCCCGGTGATCGTCGGTGGCTGCGCCACCTACACCGCGGCCCTGCACCTGATGCGCACCGGTGCGGCCGGTGTGCTGGTCGGCTTCGGCGGCGGTGCCGCGCACACCACGCGCAACGTGCTCGGCATCCAGGTGCCGATGGCCACGGCGGTCGCCGACGTGGCCGCCGCCCGCCGCGACTACATGGACGAGTCCGGCGGACGGTATGTGCATGTGATCGCGGACGGCGGCGTCGGCTGGTCCGGTGACCTGCCCAAGGCGATCGCCTGCGGCGCCGACTCGGTGATGATGGGCTCCCCGCTGGCCCGTGCCACCGACGCGCCCGGCAAGGGTCACCACTGGGGCATGGAGGCGGTCAACGAGGAGCTGCCCCGCGGCCAGAAGGTCGACCTCGGCACGGTGGGCACGATCGAGGAGATCCTCACCGGTCCGTCCCACACCCCCGACGGCTCGATGAACTTCTTCGGCGCCCTGCGCCGGGCCATGGCGACCACCGGTTACAGCGAGCTGAAGGAGTTCCAGCGGGTGGAGGTCACGGTCGCGGACTCGCAGCACCGCCGCTGAGGTGACACCACGCTCGACTTGAGCGAGGGCAAGGGCTCGGCCGCCCATAGGGGTGGCCGAGCCCTTCTGCATGCCCAAGTGGCTTGGCGGGGGCGCGTGTTGTGTGCTCGGGGCGCGCGGTTGCGTTCGGGGCGAAGGTGGGCCGAATGGGCGAACTGAGCAGGTAACGTCAGTGATCGGCGACCCGGTTCTCTGGGACGCCCCCTTCCAAGGACACGGTTCCGGACCCCGGCCCTCGGGGCCCGGCCCGAATTCCAACGAGCCGCCCTACCGGGCCTCTGGGCGGCATTGTGGAAGGGGGCGCGCCCATGGGTCGTCACCGCAAACCCACCCGCTGGGATCGCATTCGGCTTCGGCTGGTGAAGTTCCGGAGGAGGTGGATCTTGCGGATTTACGGCCGGTGAGCGGCCGCCCCCACGTGAACTAGGGGCGGACACCCGTGAACCGGTCAGGAGCCCGCTGCAGTGCCCTCTGCGGTGGGCTCCACCCTTTTTTACGGTACCGGATCTGCTGTAGAGCGGTCCCGCTCCGGAGGAGGTGGATCTTGCGAATTTACGGAAAGTGAGCGGCCACCCCCAAGAGACCTAGGGGTGGACGCACCGTTCACCTTCTAGGAGCCCGTCGTAGTACCCGCTACGGCGGGCTCCACCTGTTTGTACGGTACCGGATCCGCTGTGGGGCGGTCTGGTTCCGGAGGAGGTGGATCTTGCGGATTTACGGCCGGTGAGCGGCCGCCCCTACGAAACCTAGGGGTGGACACCCCGTTCACTTTCAGGAGCCCGCTGCAGTTGGCCGCTGCGGTGGGGCGCCGTTCGTTTCTGACGCTACCCGTCGGCCAGGGGCCTGTGCCACCGGCTCTGGAGTGAGCCCCCGTCGCGTGCGCCCCCTTCACAACCGGTGCGCCGCTCCCGTGGGGGTGGCGCCCCTTGTGTCCAGCAGCAGTTGAGCCTTCACCGACAGGCCCTGCATGTCGTAGGTGCGGTGCTGCTGGAGGAGGATCGTGAGGTCGGCGTCGGCCGCCGCCTCGTAGAGGGAGTCCGCGCGGGGGACCGGGCGGTCCAGAACGCTCCAGGAGGGCACGTGGGGGTCGTGGTAGCTGACGGAGGCGCCCAGCTCCATCAGCCGGATCGCGACCTCGTGGGCCGGGGTGCCCTGCTGGTCGGCGAGGTCGGCCTTGTAGGTGACGCCCAGCAGGAGCACGCGTGCGCCGCGGGCGGACTTGCCGTGCTCGTTGAGGAGGGCCGCGGCGCGCTGCACGACGTACCGGGGCATGCGGCCGTTGACCTGCTGGGCCAGTTCCACCATGCGTAGCGGGCGACCGGCGTGGCCGGTCAGGTCCTGCGGGACGCCGTGGCCGCCGACTCCCGGGCCCGGCCGGAACGCCTGGAAGCCGAACGGCTTGGTCTCCGCGCAGCGGATCACGTCCCACAGGTCCACGCCCAAGTCGTGGCACAGGACGGCCATTTCGTTGACCAGGGCGATATTGACATGCCGGAAGTTCGTCTCCAGCAGTTGCACCGTCTCCGCCTCGCGGGGTCCACGCGCGCGTACCACCTTGTCGGTCAGCCGTGAGTAGAACGCCGCGGCGGATTCGGTGCAGGCCGGGGTGAGGCCGCCGATGACCTTGGGCGTGCCGGCCGGGGTGTGGTCCCGGTTGCCGGGGTCGACCCGGCTGGGCGCGTAGGCGAGGTGGAAGTCGCGGCCCGCGCGCAGCCCCGAACCCTTCTCCAGCAGGGGCCGCAGGAAGTCCTCGGTGGTGCCGGGGTGTACCGGCGACTCCAGGATCACCGTGGTGTGCGGGCGCAGCCGGGACGCCAGGGTGCGGGCGGCGGTCTCCACCTGGCTCAGGTCGAGCCCGCCGTCCATGCCCCGTGGGGTCGGTGCGCAGATCACCGCGGTGCGGACCCGGCCGAGCCCGGCCGGGTCGGTGGCCGGCCGGAAGCCCGCCGAGAGCATCCGGCGCAGTTCGGCGGGGCTGAGCGAGCCGGCCTCCGGCCCGGTGGCGTAGCCGAGCGTGGGGATGCCGGCGGCGACGGCTGCCTGGGCGAGGGGCAGGCCGTAGGGACCGAGTCCGATGACGGCGAGGTCTGCGGGCATGGCGTGGGCCGTCCTTCCCAGTAGCCGGAGCGGGACAGGTGCGCAAGCCCGGTGGACAGGATGGGCGAGCGCAATGTCACACTAGGAGTAAATATGACCGTTATGTGGGATTGTGTTCTTGTGTCTTCCGGTGGTCCTCCGCTGGTCATGCGGCCGTTGTCCACAGGCCGGAGGCGAGTGGTGGCTGAAGTCGGGCAAGCCGGTCAGAATTTGGGCATGGGGAGGGGATCGACCGGGCTTCGCCCACCGGGTGCGGCCGACGCGACCGACAGCGGGAGGCAGCGGTGAGGACAGCGACACTGGGGCCGGCGCAGCGCGCGGAATCACTCGCGGGCATGGCCGAGCGCGAGCTGGACCTATTGGTGGTGGGCGGCGGAGTCGTCGGCGCGGGCACCGCGCTGGACGCCGTCACCCGTGGCCTGTCCACCGGCCTGGTCGAGGCCCGCGACTGGGCGTCGGGCACGTCCAGCAGATCCAGCAAGCTGGTCCACGGCGGCCTGCGCTATCTGGAGATGCTGGACTTCGCGCTCGTCCGCGAGGCGCTGAAGGAGCGCGGCCTGCTGCTCGAACGCCTCGCGCCGCACCTGGTCAAGCCCGTGCCGTTCCTCTACCCGCTCCAGCACAAGGGCTGGGAGCGGGTGTACGCCGGTTCGGGCGTAGCGCTCTACGACGCCATGTCGATGGCCCGCGGCCATGGCCGGGGCCTGCCGATGCACCGGCACCTGAGCCGCCGTCAGGCCCTGCGCGTCGCCCCCGCCCTGCGCAAGGACGCCCTGGTCGGCGCCCTCCAGTACTACGACGCCCAGATGGACGACGCCCGTTATGTCGCGACCCTCGTGCGGACCGCGGTGTCGTACGGCGCGAAGGCCGCGAACCGCGCGCGGGTGACCGCGTTCCTGCGCGAGGGCGAACGGGTGGTCGGCGTCCGGGCGCAGGACGTGGACGCGGGCGGGGAGTACGAGATCCACGCCAAGCAGGTCGTGAACGCCACCGGTGTGTGGACCGACGACACCCAGGCGATGGTGGGGGAGCGGGGGCAGTTCCACGTCCGCGCCTCCAAGGGCATCCACCTGGTCGTGCCCAAGGACCGCATCCACTCCACGACCGGACTGATCCTGCGCACGGAGAAGTCCGTCCTGTTCGTCATACCGTGGGGGCGGCACTGGATCGTCGGCACGACCGACACCGACTGGGACCTGGACAAGGCACACCCGGCCGCGTCCAGCGCGGACATCGACTATCTGCTGGAGCACGTCAACTCGGTGCTCGCCGTGCCGCTCTCCCGCGACGACGTCCAGGGTGTGTACGCGGGACTGCGCCCGCTGCTCGCCGGCGAGTCCGACGCGACCAGCAAGCTGTCGCGCGAGCACACCGTGGCGCATCCGGTGCCGGGCCTCGTCGTGGTCGCCGGCGGCAAGTACACGACGTACCGGGTCATGGCGAAGGACGCGGTCGACGAGGCGGTGCACGGCCTCGACATGCGGGTCGCCGAGTGTGTCACCGAGGACATCCCGCTGCTGGGCGCCGAGGGTTACCGGGCGATGTGGAACGCGCGGGCGCGGATCGCCGCCCGTACCGGGCTGCACGTGGTGCGCGTCGAGCACCTGCTGAACCGGTACGGCTCGATGGCGGAGGAGGTCCTGGACCTCGTCGCCGCCGACCCCTCGCTGGGCGACCCCTTGCAGGGGGCCGACGACTATCTGCGCGCCGAGGTCGTGTACGCCGCCTCGCACGAGGGCGCGCGGCACCTTGACGATGTGCTGACCCGCCGGACCAGGATCTCCATCGAGACCTTCGACCGCGGCACGCGCAGCGCCCGCGAGGCCGCCGAACTCATGGGGGCCGTCCTCGGCTGGGACAAGGACCAGATCGAGCGTGAGGTCGAGCACTACGAGAAGCGGGTGGAGGCCGAGCGGGAGTCCCAGTTGCAGCCCGACGACCTCACGGCGGACGCGGCGCGGCTGGGGGCGCCGGACATCGTGCCGCTCTGAGCGGGCCGGGGCGGCTTCGTCGGCTTCGCTGCCTTCACCGGCTTCACCGGCTTCACCGGCTTCACCGGCTTCACCGGCTTCACCGGCTTCACTCGAACGGGTGTGGTGAGGCGGGATCTCTGTGCGAGGCCCGTCCGTTTCAACAGGTGCGAGGGCAGAACTCGACCGGGAGCGGGGCGGGTTCGCGGCCGGGTTCTGCCGTCGCGACCCGCACGCGCGCGGCGGGTAGGAGGAGCGGTGGCAGCGGAAGGAAGCGGCTGGAAGCGGAAGGAGGAGTGCGCGACCCGGGGCATGAGGAGGGGCACCCTGGGCGTCGGTCACTTGTCGGGTGAGGGACAATGGAGGCTCTGTCAGGGCGGGTTGCATGAGGGGACGCATGTCGGACGCGGAGCGGGCGGGGACATCCCGTCAGGACAAGAGCGGACGTCTCCTCGCCGGGCGGTACCGGCTGGGAGAAGTGCTCGGCCGCGGCGGCATGGGTACGGTGTGGCGGGCCGAGGACGAGACCCTCGGCCGGACCGTCGCCGTGAAGGAGCTGCGGTTTCCTTCGAACATCGACGAGGAGGAGAAGCGGCGCCTGATCACGCGAACCCTGCGCGAGGCCAAGGCGATTGCACGGATCCGCAACAACAGCGCGGTCACCGTCTTCGACGTGGTGGACGAGGACGACCGGCCGTGGATCGTGATGGAACTGGTGGAGGGCAAGTCCCTGGCCGAGGCCATCCGTGAGGACGGCCTGCTGGAGCCGAAGCGCGCGGCGGAGGTCGGGCTCGCGATCCTCGACGTGCTGCGCTCGGCACACCGCGAGGGCATCCTGCACCGCGACGTGAAGCCGTCCAATGTGCTGATCGCCGAGGACGGCCGGGTCGTGCTCACCGACTTCGGCATCGCACAGGTCGAGGGCGACCCGTCCATCACCTCCACCGGCATGCTCGTCGGCGCGCCCTCCTATATCTCCCCGGAGCGGGCCCGCGGGCACAAGCCGGGCCCGGCGGCCGACCTGTGGTCCCTCGGCGGCCTGCTGTACGCGGCGGTGGAGGGCGTCCCGCCCTACGACAAGGGGTCGGCCATCGCGACGCTGACCGCGGTGATGACCGAGCCCCTGGAGGAGCCCAAGCACGCGGGCCCCCTCAAGGACGTCATCCACGGGCTGCTCACCAAGGACGCGGCCAAGCGGCTGGACGACGCGGGCGCCCGGGCCATGCTCAACGCGGTGATCCACGCGCCCGAGCCGGAGCCGATGGACGCCACGCGGGTCGTGCCGCTTCCGTCGCAGCCCGACGGGTCCGTGGACCGGGCCGCCGCGGGCGGAGGCAAGCGGGGCGAGGAGGCGGCGGGGAAACGGCGCGGGGCGCTGCGTTCCGTGCGCAAGGCCACGGGGGCGGCCGCGGCCGGGGCGGCGAGCCGGACGGCCGGGAGCGCCGAGGGCACGGCGGTGGGTGCGGGCGAGTCCGCCCCCGCCTCCGGCGGTGCGGGTTCCGTCGGCGCGGGCGGAAGTGGCACCGGGGCTGCTGGTATCGGGTCCGCGGGGGCGGCCGGATCCGCTCCCGCGTCGGCTGCGGCGGCCGACGCGGGCTCGGCGGCAGCGGGGGCGGGTGCGAAGTCGGGGGCGGCGAAGCCGAGTTCCGGGTGGCCCGTGGTGCCGCCGCCGGATCTGCCGCCGAGCCCGGCGCCCCGGGCGCCGCTCACGGATGTGGTGCCGAAGCGGACGCTGGTGATCATCGCCGTGGTGCTGGTACTCGCGGTGGTCGGCACGGTGCTGGCCCTCACCCTCGGTGACGACAAAGGCTCCGACGGCGCCAAGGGCGGCGGCAAGCCGGTGGCGAGCGCGAGCACCGACACCAAGCAGAACAAGGACGGCGGCACTCGCACCGACGGCGAGACCTCGGCCTCCTCCGATACGGACCCGGCGACGACCCCCACGTCCGGGGCGGGGAGCGAGCCGAGCGCGTCGGGCGACGGTGGTTCCGGCCGGTCGAACTCCAGTGGTAAAGACGGCGTGCCCGTCGCGCTGACGCACAAGGGGACCCAGGGGTACTCGATCGGGCTGCCCGAGGACTGGAAGTTCCGGTCCACAGACTCCGCGGGGGACCGGTACACCGGGCCCGACGGGCAGAAGCTCCTCGTTGGCTGGACCAGCACGCCTGGGGACGACCCGGTCGCGGACTGGAAGAACCAGGAGCGCGGCATGGTGCGTGCGCAATACCAGCGGATCCGGATAGACAAGGTGGAATACCGCGGCTGGAACACGGCCGACTGGGAGTTCACCTACACCGAGGGCGGCACGGAGTACCGGACCGTCGACCGCGGCTTCGTCATCGACGGGCGGGTCGGTTACGCGCTGATGTACACCGCGAAGTCCGCGCAGTGGGACGGTGAGTTGCGCAAGGGCACCTGGAAGACGCTGGCGGAGTCCTTCGAACCCAAGGCGTGAGGTGAGCGGTCCGGGGTTTGGGGCGTGACAATCCGGTCAACCCCTCAATGAGGGTTGCCTCCGGCACGTATCGTGAGTTGTTGCGGACCGTACGCATCCAGGGACGTGGACCGAACGGGCCGTGAGGCGAACGGAATCGACCGACAGCGCAGCCGGGGGAGGCACCGTGGACGACTATGCGGGTCGGGTGCTCGCCGACCGCTACCGCCTGCCGCTGCCGCCCTCCGACGAGTACGAACTCACCGAGACCCGTGCCTTCGACACCTACAGCGGGCAGGAAGTCCTGGTCCGGCAGGTGCCGTTGCCCGAGGTCGTCGAGGCGGAGGTGCTCGACGCGGATGGGCTGCCCGACGGTTTCACCGCCCGTGACCGCGGCTCCCGGCGGCCCCCGGCGGCCCGGGCGGCGACGCGACGGCCCACGGATCCGGCGGTGCGGCGCGCCGTCGAGGCGGCGCAGGCCGCCGCCCGCGTCCCCGACCACCCACGGCTCGACCAGGTCTTCGACGTGTTCGCCGAGGGCGGTTCGCTGTGGATCGTCAGCGAGTGCGTGGCGGCGCGCCCGCTGTCCGCGCTGCTGGCCGAGCGATCGCTGACGCCGTACCGGGCAGCCGAGGTCGCCTCTGACGTCCTGATGGCGCTGCGGGTGCTGCATGCGCACGGCTGGGTGCACCGCAACATCACCGCCCGCACGGTCCTCGTCTGCGATGACGGCCGTGTGCTGCTGACCGGCCTCGCGGTCGGCGCGGCCGAGGAGGCACTGTCCGGCTACGACCCGGTACCGGCTCCGGAGGAGCCGGAGGTCGCCGGTCCGCAGCACCCGGCCGGGTCGGGTGGGGCCGGCAGGCCCGTCGGGCCGAGTGGCAGCGCTGGTCCCGGTGGCAACGCCGAGCCCGGTGGTCCGGGCGGGCCCGGGAGCGCCTTCAACCCGGTCGTGCCCCCGGCACCCGGGCCGCCCGGCGGCGCCGGGGGGCCCCGGAGTGGCGGCGGGGGGGCGGCGGGGGGCGTGGGGCCCGAGGGCGCCCGGCGCGGCGCG